>JAISYE010000020.1 GCA_031297485.1 Clostridiales bacterium | reverse complement strand
GCAAATCATATTGAATCCCTTTTCGCGTTAAAGCGTTTTAATCGTTATGCCCTTATCTTTCAAATCGGGATATTCGCGAGTATATGTTATTATAGTCCGTTGCCGAAGAATTTCAAGTGTTTAAATACGCGGCAGTGAGGATTTTCTTCGCCCGTTCTTGACTTTTTATTTTTAAACCACGAATGAACACGAATGGACACGAATTACTTGAAGGGTTGTGTCATCCGCAATCGCGCATTCATTCGCCGCGATGTGTTACACACACACACGCTTGTTTTTTGCTTGTTTTTAAAAACAGGCAAGCGATATATACAATCAAGCATAGGCAAGCGTTGCAAGCCCCGCAGACCCTCCGATGAGGGCGGCCGTCCGGGGCATGCGCGCACTTCTACCCCGGATCTTAGCGTCTAAAAACCCCTTCCAGATTTTAGAACACAGGATTAATTTATCGTAGGGGACGATTGCCATTGGGACCGGAACGTCCGGTGGGACCGGAACGTCCGGTGGGCGGGTTGACCGCGCCCCTACGATAACGATATTCAATTTTTGTGATAGTCTTTTGCGGCTTGTTCCAACAGCGCGTGCTCTGTTGCTTCTATAGCCGCAAAATCCCATTTACGTTGCTCGAAATTGGCGAAATGGTTTGTCTTTTTCTGCTGACAGGCAAAGCAGTTCGCGTCAGTTGGATAACTCCTTAAAATTCGTCCGTAAATTCGGCCGTAGGGGCGGGGTCAGCCCGCCGGCAATCTTCCAGCCGGAAGCTCCGGTCCCGATGGTTTTTGGGACGATTGTCATTGTCCCCTACCAGTGGTTCCAGCGGGGCCGGAAGTTCCGGTGGGTTCCCTTCTATTAACTTTAGCGCGTCCCGCTGCCCTGTGTCCGCTTTTCCACACGGCCGGTTTTTCAAGCGTTGGCGGCAACACCTTTACTTACAGCGCCTCGTTTCCTATAAGGGTTTGTTACGGATGTATTATACATCGTATAGTTGTATTTGTCAATAGGATCTTCAAAATTTTTTAAATTTATTTCGATTAGTTGTGGCGGTTAATCAAGCAGAAGAGGAGAAGTGGCTGAGAGAGGATGAAGGGAGGGGTCGCAGGGACTATTGATGGTAATCGTCCCGAGCGGGATTCTTAACGGTGAATTCACCGTTGCACCGGACGTTCCGGCCCCGCCGGATGTTCCGGCCCCACCGGATGTTCCGGTTCCGGCCGAAAGCAAAGCCTTTTGGCGTTACAAGTGTCGAGGCAAGCTCGACTATTAGACATTTGGGTTTCCACCCAAATGCGGATTGAAACTACAAAATAAAGACAATCTGTTACACTGTGCCGCAAAGGCCAGAATAACAAAAGATAAGCGCCTGGCCGCGCTCGGTTATTGCCATCGGGCGGGCTGACCCCGCCCCCTAGGATGTTGCGTGTATCGTAGGGGCGGATGGCAATCCGCCCGCAAACTATCGAAGCGTTCGCATTTTTATTGAGGGCGGGTTGACCCCGCCCGCCGCAATCTTATCTTCTTAATCTTTTGACCTTCCCCAAGCCTTAAGTTCGCGCCAATATTCCGCCCATGACCTTGTCACTCCCCGTGTCCGCGCAGGGCGTTGTTTACCGCTACCCATACGGTCAGCATAATGGCGAAGAGCACAACCGCCACAGCCGAGGCGTAGCCCATTTCAAACCGGACGGAGCCGAAGTCCATTATGTGCAGGACAAGAGTGTGGGCGCGATAGTCCGTGCTGGGAAACCCGGTAAGGCTCATGGCCTCGTATCCCACCGCGAAAGACGAGGCAATAGTCATTACCGCGCCAAACAGTAATTGGGGTGTCATTTGCGGCAGCGTTATATACCATAGTTCCTGAAAACGGTTGCGTATGCCGTCTATGGCTGCGGCCTCATAAATTTGCCGGTCCTTGCTCTGCAAGCCGGCCACAAACGCCAAAAACCCCGCCCCCATGGAAAGCCACAGTATCACCGCCGTTACAACACCCATCACGGTCTTGGGGTCAGTAAGCCATTGCACCGGCGCGGGCGTCAGCCCCAGCCGTCCCAGAATACTGTTCAAAAACCCAACCGAATCGCCGGAAAAGATATAGGTCCAAATAAAATACACGTTGCCCGCCAGGCTCGGCCCGTAAAAGACTACGGTCAGCGCAGCCCGCAGCCCGCGGGGAAACTCGTTTATAAACCAGGCGAACAAAAAGCTAAGCCCATAACCCACCGGCCCGGTAAGCAGCGCGAATACCAGCGTGTTCCGCAGCGCAATCAGAAACACGTCGTCATCAAAAAACATGCGTACATAATTCTCAAAACCTGCCCATTCCGGCGGCTCAAACATGTTGAAATGGGTAAAACTCAAAACTATGGAGGATAAAATCGGCGCGACCGTAAACACGGTAAATAAAGTCACAAAAGGCGCCATAAACACTATCGCCGGTATTTTATAGCTTACAAGCGGTTTCTTGCGCGCATGCCTCACAATGCGTTCACCACACTTTCCTGTTTATGTCCCGCCCGTTCAGCCTGTTGGCAGGCCGAACTCCCGGCGCTTTCGGGCTATCTCCTTGTTAATTTCCTTGTTATACTTGTACAGAGTCTCGCGCTCGTTGGCGAAGCTGTAAACCACAGAACGGAAGGCGAATGAGATATTGCGGCCAATATAGTAACTGCCGGGTATCTGGGGCATTTCCACAACCTCGCTCCATTGCGCCATAAGCGCGTCAGCCTGTGACCGCGGCCAGGGCAGCCGGCCGAAGGCCTCCACGTTAGCCGTGGGATATCTGGCGGCGGCGCCCATAATGTTTTCAAGCTCACTGCCGAACTGGGCCTGTGCCTCGGCTGAAACCCACCAGGACAAAAACGTAAACACATCGCCGTACCGGGCGCTGTCCTTCTTTATCATCACACAGGCCGAACCCTGCGCTGTTTCCGCGCGGCTAAGGGTCCCGTCCGGAAGCGCGGAACCCGGTATAGGCGCGAAATCCCAGAGTCCTTTAAGTTCCGGCGCCGCCGCCGCCAAATAGTTGCATTGGGTGTAGGGCACAATGGCCATAGGCATCTCTCCGGAACGGAAGCGGTTGAAAAAGTCGAACACCAAGGGCAGGCTATACTTGGCGTACAGCCCTGTCCACTGTTCAAAGGCCGCCAGCGCCTCAGGGGTATCGAAGGTAGTGCGCAGCAAGCCGTCCTCATAAAGCATTGTCCCACGCTGACACAGCAAAGCCTCGAAAGTACGCTGGCTTTCCGGTATCCCTGCCAGCAGGTTGTTCTGTTGCAAGACCGACACAACATAGTAAAATTCTTCCCAAGTCCGCGGCGGGGTTAGGCCAAGCTCGCTGAAAACATCCTTCCGGTAAAAGAGCATGTCAAAACTTTGGGTTTCAGGCAAAGCGTAGACCGCGCCCTCAAACTGGTAGGGCACAAAGGCCGTGGGCATAAACCAGGACGTTAATTCCTCGAAACCTTCAAAGCCATCCAAAGGCACACAGGCGCCGCGCATAGCCAAATTAACCGGCGTGTCCTTTGACACAACCAGGGCCGCGTCCGGCCCCCTGCCCGCCAGCACAGCCTGGACCAGCACGGCCGAGCTGTTCACCAGCGAAACGTTTACGTTTATACCTGTTTTAGGCGTAAACAAATCGTCCGTCATACGCTTTATGACATTCGCCTGGTCCCGGCCTGAGGCAGCCGTGCCGCTCCCAAGGTCCTGCAGGCTTATCCAGACCTCAATACCCTCGCCGCCCGCGCCTACGGCGTTGTAATTATCCGAAAAGGACGCCGCGAACATCTTAAGCCGGTATACCAGTTGCCTGAAAAAACCGTCCGCAGAGGACGGGCCAAGAATATCCGTGCTGAAAACCGCGAACCAGTCCATTTCAAGAGGTTGGGCTCGCATTTCAAGAACCCAGGTCGCCATAGAACTTATGCTTCCATAAAAATTTTCCAGACGCGTGGGAATCTTGTCCGGGTCAACAACAAAGACCCGCAGCTGCTGGGCCAGTTCCGCCATCACCGTACCCGCGCTGCCGCCCGCGGACGGCGGGCCAAGACGTCCGTAAATTTCCTCCGTCATACGGACGCATTCGTCCAGGCGCGCGGCTATGGACGCGAAACCTTCCATCAGTCCCGGCACATGCTGGTCCAGCAAAAAGTCCCTGTTTAAATCAATGGTAATTCTGGACGAATCCGCGTTGGAGCCGGTTATCACTATTATTTTACGGTACCATTCGTTCATTTCCGCCACAAGCGCTTCGGCCTCGCGCAGCACAGGCGCCTCGCCGCCAAGGACGGCTTCGAAGGTTACAGTGTGCTCCCCTGCCTCCAGGTATATTTTGTAGGGTTCGCCGCCCATGCCCGGCGTTTCCACGTACCAGGACGCGTCGTTGCGGAACCGCACGTTCCCCAGTTCGGCAAAAGGAACTTTACCATCAACGTACACCGCTCGTGTGGAAAACATGCCCCGCTTGCCGGTCTGCTTCGCCTTAAACGCCAAGGAGTAATACCCGGGCCGGGGCACCGTTATGTTGTATGTAAGGGCCTGTCCTGCCTTGTTCCATGTGTCGCGGCCAACAGTATTGTATCGGACAAGGCGGTAATGGGACGGTGAAACAGATTCCCTGCTTTTGTCCTGGGTTGGAAACAACAGATTTGTATTCTTTAAACTGGCGGTTTCGGCCTCGTAAATTTTCATGAAGCCTTCCGCGCCGTCGGTGTGTTCAGCCGCTAGGTATTCCTCGTAGGACGGCACGGGTTCGCCCTGAAAAAAGCGCACCGTTAAAATTTCCGCCTCTTCCAATTGAGGAACAAGGGCAAGAGTATGCTGGCCCTGGTCCAAGAAGAACAGCAAAGAACCGGAATATTGACCCAGCGCGTCTGTTATTACGCGAGTCTGCCGTTGGAACAGCTCTATCTGGCGCGGGCGGATTTCGTTACCCGCCGCGTCCAGCCGGAAGCGCCCGTTTTCGCCGGCTTCATTTACCCACACACGGGGCAGAGTAAACATTTCGGCGTTTTTATAGGGCGGCTCGCCGTCCAAAAGCAGGCGGAACTCTATGTCGTTTGCTTTTCCAGGACGGGCACGGTAAGTTACTTCCATATTATACATCCCAGTCTGGGACACGGCAAACTCCCACGAACCGCCTGTCAGTCCGCCGGTATCTATGACAACCTCGCTGCCGGCCTCGCTGCCGGCGTTATTATGGCCGCGAAGATACTGTTCGTATGAGGTGTCCGCCGCGCCTAGGACGCGCGTGCCCAAACACAGCCACACAATTGTGAGTGTTGTGACGGCAAACAAAATTTTCCTCACGTGTTTACCTTCTTTCTTAGTTTTAAGCCACATACGGATGGGACTCGAATGTGGATTGAAAACAATATGTTACCGCAGGCTGTCGATTTCCTCACGGGTAAGGTGGGTCGCCTTCATTACATCCAAAAAATCCATGCCCGCCTCAAGAAGATTTTTGGCAATCTCACGGCAGCGGTTGTCTACCGCTTCCTTTACAGCCTTGTTTACAGCCTTGTTTACCGCGTCAATCTTCTCTTCCTCATAAAGCCTCGCTACCTTAGTCATCTTTAACCACTCCTTAACACTATTCGCATATTCCTTATTAATAAATTTATCCGTAGCGGTCAATATACCGGCAATGACAAAAACCTGTGTGCGTTCGTCCTTGATCTCCTTCGCCAGTTCTATGACTGATTCAACACGCGCCTGGTTACCAGCCTTTTCCGTCAGCGGCAGGATTATAAACCGCATGATATCCTCATCACTCAAAGGTTCCCCGGCTTCCACCTTATGCTTTAATTCCTTATACATTGCGTTCCCGTCTAACTTTGACAGAAATACCTGTTCGACACAAATCTGTATGCTTCCCATGTCACACTTTGCGGGCGCATAATCCACATCTCCGGTATAAATTATAACTATAATGAGTTTACGGTCCGCGCCCTTAAAATAAGTATCCGCCACACGAAAACCATAGAACCCACACTGAAAGATGTCCTGTGTGCTTGACGCGGACTTGTATTCCACTATAAGTATTGTGTCCCCTTCCAACAGGAAAATATTGTCCGCGCGCATCTCGTCCGCCTTTATCATTGGCAGGCTCGTCGGCAAAACTTCCTTTATCGGCGGCAAGTCCAGTCCATACACTTTTAAAGACTTGCTTTTGTATACTTCGCTTATTACTTTAAACAAGACATCCTTATTCTGATACGCTATCCCTTCTTGCAAAACGTCCCTCCTATTCCGTTATACCCGCAGACGCTAAGATTCGCCGCCCTCTACAGTTATCTGCCTTGACTATCTTGGAAAATATATTCGTCCGCGAGTATATCCTGTCCGCCTGTTCCGCTTGCCGCAAGGCTTCAGCATTCATTCACGTCAAGCGCCGCGCAAACCCCCGTATCGCACCCATTCACCGCAGGCTGTCGATTTCCTCACGGGTAAGGTGGGTCGCCTTCATTACATCCAAAAAATCCACGCCCGCCTCAAGAAGATTTTTGGCAATCTCTCGGCAGCGGTTGTCTACCGCTTCCTTTACCGCCTTGGTTACCGCGTCAATCTTCTCTTCCTCATAAAGCCTCTCTACCTTAGTCATCTTTAACCATTCCTTAACACTATTTGCATTTACCCGTATTTAATTTTATGATAAAATAATTGAAAGGTAATGTCAATTGCTTTCTCATATTCTACTTTATTCATACCCTCTAACTGGAGGCCGTGCTATGTTAATTTTTTTACAGAAAAGAACCAGACGAACAAGCTAACCAACGGACAGTTAGGCGGCGAAAATTCTGACGCGAGGTGATTATTGTAATGAAATTTGTACTGATTACGGCGGGCCTGTCGTTGTCGCTGGCAGGCTGCAGTATAAACGCGGAGCCTTACGAAGTGACAAAAAACGGACTGACCTGCGTGATAAACCCAACGACCGGTATGATAACGCAAATACGGAACGAAGGGCAGACTCTAGAGCTGGACGGCGTCCTGATTGACGTGGGCTACAAGGGCGAGTATCAGTTTACGCAAATGGGCTACTTTGATATTGGCGCGCTTGAAACCTGGGCCTTGCCGAAAGTCTACCCACGCAAGAAACCCCTTCCCGAATTTAAGGTGGTTAATATACGCGAAACAGACTCAGGGCTGGACGTGGAGCTTAACCGCGGAGAATTATCCATACTGTACCACTACAGTTTTGAACCCGACGGTCTGCGGGTTTCCTGTGAACTGCGCGCCCAAGATTCCGGTGAAATAAACGGCGTGGCGTTTATAACGCGAGGCATGGCGCTGGACAAACAGGTCTGGTACGAGTTCCCCGGCAATACCCCCGCCGGGGCGCGTAATTTTGACGGTTATATAAACTATCAGGCGGTTTCCTCCGACTATTGCGCCAGCTCCACGGTTTTCGGCGGCAGCGCCGGTCAGCCGGTAAATGTGATTTTCATAGACAGCGAGGAAAAATGGGGCACAGGCGTTTACAAAGATGAAAAGGACAGAGTGTGCGTCGCGCATGTGGCCGGCGTCCTCAGTAATATCAACCCAGGCGAGGCGGTGGCGGTGGGCGAATTGTTCATCCAGCTGGTAGGGGAACGCCGGCAATACGCCGCTGTCCGCGAATATTACGAGAGTTTGGGATACGCCGCGCCGCCAAACGCCGTAAACAGCGGCCCCATATATTCGGCCCACCCTTCCGGAACTATGGACACAGGCTTTACCCACCGGCGGACACTTAATGAGTTTGCCGAATACTTGCCCACGCTTAAGGCAATGGGCATAGCAAGTGTCTGGCTGCTGCCCGTGTTTACCCACCCTGGCGCGGAAGTGTATTCCGCCGTTGACCAGGCGGTAATAGACCCACGCTACGGCGGGGAAAGCGGCGCTGTTTTCTACATTGACAAAGCCCATGCCCTGGGCATGAAGGTGCTGTTCGACTACGTGCCCCACGGCCCTGCCCCAAAGGAGCCGCTGGCGGTAAACAACCCGGACTGGATATCCAAAACCAGGGAAGGGGGAAATCAAATTGAATGGGACTGCGTTTCCTTCGACTATAATAACGCCGAATACGCGGCCTACACAACGGAATTGGTCCGGCGCCACGCCGAGGGTCTGGGCGTTGACGGCGCGCGGATAGACTGCTCCATGGGCGGGCTGCCCAATTGGGCGGCCCGCTACCCGGCCAGGGCTTCCAGTTCCGGCTTAGCCGCGGGTGTTAACATAGTTAGGGCTATACGGGAAGGGTTTGAACAAGAGGCAGGTAAACCGCCGATAATCCTGCCGGAAAACTTTCATCCCATACCTATTTATGCGGAATATACCGACATTTTTTACGACATGCCCCTTTATCGGGTTATGAACGATTTAAATTACAGGCTGAACTCCGGCCTGATAACGGAAACCGAATATGTGGAAACGCTTCAGCATTGGCTGTGGGCAGAAAAGGAAACATCAGTCAAGGGACTCGCGAAACTGCGGTTTCTCGGCAACCACGACACAGTAAGCTGGACCTTTGACGCGGCCCGCCCCCAGGCGGTTTACGGAACCGATAAAGCCAAGGCCCTGTGGGCTTTGATGAGTTTTATCGACGGCGTGCCTATGATTTACCAAGGCGACGAGAATCCAAGGGCCTACGGGCTGCGAGGCGCGGATTTGACCGAATTTTTTACAGAATTGTTCGCCGCCCGGGAAAAATTTATTCCGCCGGACGCTGACATTGAATACATTGACCTGGGCAAGCCTGTTTTCGCCTTCAGACGGTTTAAGGAGAACAGGACGGCGGATAAATCCTTGGACAAATTGGTGTTAATAAACTTCTCACCAGAGCCGCAAACCGTCGAGACTGACGGTACGATTCTCTTTTCCCCAAACTTGGCGGAGGGACGGGCCGCGGCCGCGGAAGGCGGAATTCTCACGCTTGAGGGCTTTGGATTCGCCATTGTTCAATAATTAAGGAGCTAAAATGGAACCATTTGTTATGGAGCCTTATGAATATGTATGCAAGTTTACGGAGGCGTACCAGGCCGGAGGGCATATAGCGGAACGTGAGGCCCGGTGCCTGGCCGTTATGTCCGAAGGGCTGTTTCTGCCTCCGGAAGACGGCGACTTGCTTTGCGGAAGGGTGCGGATTGCGGAGGTCGGCTTTTCACCGGAACCGCTGCTAGGACGCAGCGTTGGATACTATTACGACGGGCAGCGCCTGGAGAAGCTGAAAAAAGACCTTAGCCCTCAGGGGCAAAGCTGTGTTTGCGAAATTCAAGAATTTTGGAAACAGGAAGAGACGCGCCGCAAAATCCGGGAGAACTATCCGGTCTACATGCAAGAGGCGCTGCCGCAGGATATTTACTGGGAACATTCCCAAGCGGCGTTCCCATTGTACCGGCTTGTGGACGCCTGCCTGGATTACCGCAAACTTGTACGCTTGGGGGTTTGCGGCTTGCGCGCTGCCATAGCCCGGGAGAAAAGCCCCTTCTTTTCCGCCTTGGACACAGCGCTTTCGATTTTTGAAAAGCTGTGCCGGCGCTACGCGGGGTGGCTGCGCGGGCGCGGACGGCATAACCTGGCCGAGGTTATGGACGCCGCCGCCTCAAGACCGCCGCAAACCTTTTGGGAAGCGGCCCAGCTGTGCTATATCTACGCCGTTTCATCCGGAGCGCTTAACTATGGCCGCCTGGACGACGTGCTGGGAGAATTTTTGTGCCCGTCGGAGGAAGAATCCGCCCTAGACATAATAAAATCCCTTTGGCGGCTTATCGCGGACAGGGGAAGCGTGTTCCACGGACGGGTGGTAATAGGCGGCAAGGGACGGCACAAGGTCTCGGCGGCCGACCGCTTCGCCCTGCTTGCCATAGAAGCCAGCCGGACGCTAGCCTTGGCGGAGCCGCAGCTGTCCCTGCGTTTTTATAAAGGGCAGAACCCGGCGCTTATGGACGCGGCGCTGGATTGTATTGGCAGCGGGTGTACCTATCCCATACTATATAATGACGACGTAAATATCCCCTCGGTGCGGGACGCCTTTTGCGTAACGGAAGAGGAAGCCGCGGATTACATTATGTACGGCTGCGGCGAATATGTGCTTGACCACGCTGCCTTTGGCTCGCCCAACGGGGTAATAAACCTGCTTAAAGTGCTGGAAATAACCCTTACCGGAGGCTACGACCTGTACGCGCGCAAGCCCCTTGGCCTTAACCTGGGCCGGTTGGACGATTTTGCCGATTTCGACGGGCTTTACGCCGCGTTTTTACGCCAAGCGCGCTATTATATAGAAATTTTAGCCCAACAGGAATGGCTGGAATATGAAATATGCGCGAAAACAGCCGCTTTTCTGTATATGAGCGCGCTGTTCGACGACTGTCTGCCGCGCGGAAGGGGATTATTTGACGGCGGGGCGCGTTACCTGGGCGGTACCCTGGAAACCTACGGCAATGTAAACACTATAAACAGCCTGTACGCCATAAAAAAGGTCGTATACGACGAAGGGGCTGTTTCGCCTCGGGAGCTTTTGGACGCACTGGCGGCGGACTTTAAAAATTTTGAGGGCATACGGCGCAGGCTTATGGCCGCGGAGAAGTTCGGCAACGACCAGGACGGTGTGGACGATTTCGCGCGGACCTTCCACCGCGACATCTGCGGAATAGTAGGCGAGCAGCGCGGCAAAACACCGCTGCGCTACTATCTCGCGGTTATAATAAACAACGAGGCGAACACCATACTGGGACGGTTTACCTCCGCCTCTGCGGACGGGCGCGGGCGCGGCGAGCCTATGGCAAACGCCAACGCGCCCGCCGGCGGCACAGAAAGGAACGGCTTAACAGCCATGCTGAACAGCATGGTTAAAATGGACACCCACATACACGCCGGCGCTGTACAAAATATTATGCTGTCACAGGAATTTTTCAGAAACAGGCGGCAGGTGGAGGACGCGCTGGAGGTTTACTGGCAAGGCGGCGGAGCGCAGGCTATGATTACCGTGGCGCGGAGAGGGGACCTTGAGGACGCCGTGCGGTTTCCCGAAAAATACTCTTCGCTGATGGTACGCGTGGGCGGCTTTTCCGCTCGTTTTGTAACCCTCGCGCCGGACGTGCAGCGGGAAATCGCTTCCAGGATGTTGTACTAGGGCGTGTTTGAAAACTTGATTCCAGCGCGAAGCATCGAGCACTATCATTGCAGCGGTTTTATTCGAAATTTCGCGCTTTAAGGAATTTTGAAACACGCCTTAATTGGCGTGTTTCAAATGATTCGCCCCGAAAATGAAGCGCGACGTAAAATTATAGAAAGAGGATACCTATGAAAATTCTAAACTTTGGCTCGCTTAACCTGGACTATGTATACTCTGTGGACCATTTCGCCGCGCCGGGCGAAACTATTAAATGCGCGGATTTAAAGACTTTTTGCGGCGGCAAGGGGCTTAACCAGTCCATAGCGCTGGCCCGGGCGGGCGCGGCTGTGTTCCACGCGGGGTTTATCGGCGCGAATGGCGCGGTTTTGAAAAACACCCTGACGGCGGACGGGGTGGACACGTCCTTGGTGCGCGATACAGACGGCCCTGACGGACACGCGATTATTCAAGTAAACAGCGCTGGCGAGAACAATATAATTGTTTACGGGGGCGCCAACCGCGCCTTAACGCCCGAGTTTATAAACGAGGCGGCGGACGCTCTTTGCGAGGGCGACATAGTGTTAATGCAGAACGAAACGAATTTAACCGACGAAATAGCCCGGCGCGGCGCTGAACGGGGCGCGAAAATCGCGCTTAACCCGTCGCCCATAGACAGCTGGCTTATGGAAAATTTCCCGTTCCATTTAGTGAGTTACTTCATTTTAAACGAGATTGAGGGCGCGGCCTTAACGAAGGAAACCGAGCCGGACAGGATAACCAGCCGGTTATTAAGCCGCTTCCCCAACGCGGCCATCATCCTGACCCTGGGCGAGCGCGGCGCCATTTACCGTGACAAGGCTCAGCGCGTTTATCAGCCCGCGTACCCTGCCCGCGTCGTTGACACCACCGCGGCGGGCGACACTTTCGCCGGGTTTTTCCTGGCCTGCGTTTCCAACGGACAGACCGCGGCGGTCAGCCTGTCGCTTGCCGCCGCGGCCGCGGCAATGGCGGTAGCCTTAAAGGGCGCGGCTGATTCTATTCCCAATATTCGAGCTGTGCTCGACGAGCACTGGAAACTGTAAGAGCCTGTCTAAAATCTCCCGCCTATGGTATAACGGCAAAAAACATAGGCAGATGGAAAATATGCGAGAGACGTATCCGAGCGACATAACCCGCGAGCAGTTTGCGTTAATAAACCAAGACCTAGAAAATGCCAATAAAACAACCCGGCCACGAAAAATTGATTTGTACGAGGTGTTTTGCGCCTACTGTATTTACTCAAAAACGCTTGTACGTGGCGTGCTTTACCGCACCATTTTCCAGACTATCGTTATGTATACTATTATTACAAAGTATGGACTAAGGCGTGTTTGAAAATTCCTTAAAGCGCGAAATTTCGAATGAAACCGCTGCAATTTCGCGCTGGAATCAAGTTTTCAAACACGTCCTAAGAAAGACGACAAAGGCTTTCCGGTGTTAGATTATGTTCAAGCCAAGCTAACCGAATTGCGTCGCTGCGAAACAAGGAAAAATCCTATGCCGACTATGCTCATTATAGATTCCAAAACCATACAAAATGCGGACACAGCCGGAGAAAAAGGTTATGATGGCGGTTAAAAAAACAGGAATCAAGCTCCATACAGCCGTCGATGTTCTAGGTTTCCCCTATGCTATGTTTATTACGACCGCTAATATCTCCGACATACAGGGGGCTATCTTGATGTTTGGCAATGATGGCCATTATACAGGAAAGTTTGAAACGCTTCTTTGCGATGGTGGCTACACCGGAGAAGATTTCGCAAAAGCAGTTTTTGAATTGACAGGCGCAACTGTTCAAGTAGCCAAACGTTCTGAATTATACTAAGGCGCGAAAAGAAATGCACTTTTCACGCCGGTTGTTGGTTGATCACACACGAAAACACTGAAAGATTTTTAGAAGATGTTTTCGTGTGTGAGTATACATACTTTTGCTGTCATTCGAAAACGTTGGATTGTCCAACGGAGTTTTGGATGGCTTGATAAATGCAGGCGGCTTTGGAAAAACTCTGAACGCCTTATCCAAAATACTTTGAATATGGTTAAGGCGTGTTTAAAAATTCCTTAGAGCGCGAAATTTCGAATAAAACTGCTGCAATTTTGCGCTGGAATCCAGTTTTCGAACACGTCCTAAATTCGCTTTCCTTTCTCTTTTATTAAAAAGTTTTTAGACAGGCTCTTATAGCGAGGTGCTTTTATGTATAACCCTAAACTTGAGATGTTCGTTAAGGTTGCTGAGGCAGGCAGCTTTTCAAAGGCGGCAGAAGACAACTATATAACCCCGACAGCGGTAATCAAGCAAATTAACAGCTTGGAGGAGGCTCTTGGCTTGCATCTGTTCATAAGAACGCATCGCGGTCTGACACTCACTGCGTCAGGTCAATCACTGTTCAACGATGCTAAGTACATTATGAACTATTGCAAAGAGTCCGTACAGCGGGCAAAAAGAGCGCAAGGAGGAAAAACAAGGATTTTACGGGTCGGAACATCACCAATGACGCCGGGAGAATTCCTTCTCAGTTTACCAATAGGATTAAGGGATATTGTTCCCGAAGTAAAAGTTGAACTCGTGCCGTTTCAAAACACACCTGAAAACGCACGGGAAATCCTTGCTAACCTTGGGAGAAACATTGATGTAGTTGCGGGGCTGTTTGATGAAACATTTGAAAAAGAACGTGGTTGCGCGGCTTTGAAGTTGGAAGATGCTCCGATTTGTTGCGCCGTTGGTCTGCACCATCCGCTTGCGGCAAAGAATCGGATTTCCATTGATGATTTGCGCGGCGAAAAGCTGATGCTCATTCGTCGCGGATGGAATCTTTATGTTGATAAACTCCGTGACTTTGCCGTGCGTGAGCAGCTTGCGATTAGCGATTTTAACTTTTTCGACCTGAGTGTATTTAACCATTGCGAACACAGTAATGATGTCTTGATAGCATTCGGCTTTTGGAAACACGCCCATCCTCTCATGAAGATACTTCCTGTGGATTGGGAATTTACTGTGCCATATGGTCTGCTCTACGCTCCAAAGCCTTCAGAAACTGTAGCCCTATTTTTAGAGGCTCTCTCAAGGAAACGAGAGTTATAACCTTTTGGTTTAAACTATGTGACAAACCGAGACTTCTTATGAGTCTCGGTTTGTTTTACAATAATGGCAAGAACTGAAAGGAGGTGCGAAGTTGCGGATTGCACTTATGGCCATAATACTTATCGCGCTTTTAGGCAACATCACTGCTTGCCAAAGTCCGGAGGCAATATCCTTTATGATAGAGCAAGATGCTGAGGCAAAAACGGTCACCGGTTCAGGCGAGAAACAAAATGTAAGCGTTACAACATATTTCTCCACTGATTCTACGGTTGGAGAAGTGGTCGGTAACGACGTGTTTAAAGGATTCGGGCAGTTCCTGTTTCCGAACGGCGGCAACACTCGGAACGCAAGCCTTAAACTTTCTAACATTGGTTCGCTTGTGCCGTATCATAGCAACATCAAAACTGATACTACAGTTGATACGCTGAACTATATGTACAGCGCGGCAAACGCGGGTCAGACGATATTCTACGACATCTACACAGACAGCGAAAAACAAGCCGAACCGTCCAAGTCGGATACGGGGCTGTTCTTATTTCGCGGTAAGCCGAATGCGCCTTTTGCCGTCATCTGCGCGGGCGGAGGATTCTCCTATGTCGGCTCTATCCACGAGAGTTTTCCCCTCGCGTTGGAACTGAGCAAGAAAGGCTATAACGCCTTCGCCATCCAATATCGCACGGGCGGGGCTGATGTCGCCTGCGAGGACTTGGCGGCGGCATTGACATTCATCTTTGAAAACGCCAAGACCTTGCAAGTTGATACGGACGGCTATTCACTGTGGGGAGGCTCTGCGGGCGCGAGAATGGCCGCTTATCTCGGTTCTTACGGAGCGGTTGCATACGGCGGCGGTGACTTGCCACGCCCGGCGACAGTCGTTATGCAATACACCGGACACACCGATTATACGGAAAACGACCCGCCGACTTATGTGTGCATTGGCGAGAACGACGGCATAGCCAGTCCCCAGACGATGGAGCGGCGGGTAAACAGCCTGAAAGCACTCGGCATAGACACGGAGTTTCATCTTTACCCGAATCTCGGACATGGATTTGGACTTGGAATCGGCACAAGCGCGGAAGGTTGGTGGAAAGACGCGCTGACGTTTTGGGAAAAGCATTTGCCCGAAAAGAACGCTATTACTGTTCCGACCGAATTGACGACAATCCCACAGGAATACTATTCTCCCGCCAAACAACAGGGAACGCTCGCAGAGCTAAACTATGATACCTATGAGTCCAAAACATACGCGCAAAAAACGCAAAAGCTCACGAAACGCGCTATCGTCTATCTGCCGTACGGGTACAGCGACGATAAGCAATATAATGTGTTTTACCTTATGCACGGCGGTTGGAGCAACGAAACCGGAACGCTCGGAACGCCGGACAGGCCATCGCCTTTCAAAAACGTGATTGACAACGCGATTGCGGCAGGCGATTTCGAGCCGCTGATGATCGTTTGCCCGACATACAACAACACAAGTCCGGAAGACAGCGGCAGTTTCAGCCTTGCGCTTGAACTCAACCGCAATTATCACAATGAACTCTTAAACGACCTTATCCCGGCGGTGGAGGGAAAATATTCGACCTACGCACAAAGCACTACACCGGAGGATTTGACAGCCTCACGCGACCATCGCGGGTTCGGAGGATTTTCAATGGGTTCCGTGGCGACGTGGCGGACATTTCAGAACTGCCTTGATTACTTTCGCTATTTTTTGCCTATGAGTTGCGGCACATCACTGGATGAGGAATACATATTCGCCGCCGCCGAAACGCACGTCCCGAGCGTCTACTTTGTTTGGCTGATTACCGGAACGAAAGACTTCGCCTATTCCTACGACGAAAGTAGGGCGGGGTTAATGCGAAAGTCACCATACTTCACAGAATACGCAAACTTCGCGTATAGCGTGAAAGAGGGTTACTCGCATGATGGGCTTGCTTCAATGGAATACACCTATAACGGGCTTAGCCTGTTTTGGAACACCAACAAATATTAAATTGGAAGCTGACTATGAAGAATGTACTTATACTCTCGTCAAGCCCGCGCAAAGGCGGCAATTCTGACACGCTTTGCGATGAGTTCGCAAGAGGCGCGGAAGAATCAGGGAATTCGGTGGAGATAATCCACATTGCTGAAAAGAAAGTCGGTTACTGTACCGATTGCTATGCCTGCAAGCAAACAGGCAAATGTGATAAGAATGATGATATGTCGGAAATCCTCGACAAAATGCTTACGGCAGACGTTATTGTAC
>JAISYE010000019.1 GCA_031297485.1 Clostridiales bacterium | reverse complement strand
ATAACATCAATTCTTGACCCCTTGGCGCCAAGCTTCATATCTTCTGACCAAAACTGGGTTATAATTGTGTCAACGCTTACTTCCCTTCCCGTAACCGCGGTTAAAAATCTGGAACAGATTGTTTTATCGTTCATCCACTTAGAAAATATTGAATCGTATAAGGGAAAAAATCTATCCTTAAGGGATTCAACTAAAAGTGATTTCTCCGGCGTTTCAGCAGTACGTTCAGATTCCGCGTTGTCTGTCGCGGTTTTATCTCCATCCTCACTGAATAAGTTCATATGCTCGATACCCATATTCCGCACCCCAAGTTAATTTTATTTTGAGGCAGCACCCCAAGCGCTTAACCTTTCCCAGACCTTAAACCCGCGCTATAGGACGCTGCCCAACGGTCCTCAGACCTTAGGAATAGCCAAACAATAAAGTCCCAAATTAAAATTTACAATAACAGCGCGCTCCTCTCAAAGCAGTTTTCGAGTTTGGGAGTTTATTTTCCCTTCGGTCCTTAACGTCATACCCCAAACAGCTCGCCGATGTCTGCGTTGTCTAGAACACGGTCGGTCTTTTTGCCGGCGTTTCGCATCATATTTTTCAGCTTCTCGTCCAGGGACTTTTTGATAAACTCGTTCACATCAATCCCCCGAAGCTTAAAAAATATCAGGGGGTCGGTGTCCAAACGGGCGCCCACTCCGTATAACACGGCGGCTACATGCTTGCACATGTCAGCCCAGTCCGGGCAGCTGCAGTCAAGATGTATTTCGCGAGGCGTTGGGAATAACCCCTTGCCCTGCCGCAGGAACAGCTCCTGGAATTCCTCCGGGAACGCGCCGTTCGTCAGGCTTTCGATACTCTCTATTCTGCGCCCCACCGCGTTTATAATTTCGGCCTTGGCCTTCTCGTTCAGCGGGTCAATTTTAATAGTGACATCATATAGGCTGGAACCGCACACCTTGCCGCGGATAAGGCCTTGCTCTACCCTTAAGTCCAACACAAACCCATTCCTTATATAGGTCCCGCCACGTCCAATACGGTTGCTGTAATCGGCGTACGATTCCAGATTCTTGCACCAGGATATACCCCACCAGGTTTTGGCGATTTTACGCCCCTCAATTACGATAGGGGTTACGCCAGGGTCCTTTTTTTGAAGTTTGATAAGCTGTTTCCGCGCCTTTTCCTTTTTCGTCGCGACAGGCGTGTAATCGCTGTATCCATTCCAACCCATCTGTTATACCTCCAGCTTGAACAAATTAAACAGCTCTTCATCGGACATCTCGGTAATCCAGTTTTCGCCGGCGGAAGCCATAATCACATCGTTCGCCAGCTTTTGCTTGCCTTCAATCATTGTGTCGATTTTTTCCTCAATTGTACCGGTAGTAATAAACTTGTACACCATCACGTTCTTCTGCTGGCCAATACGAAACGCCCGGTCTGTGGCCTGGTTCTCAATGGCAGGGTTCCACCAGCGGTCAAAGTGAATAACATGGTTTGCGCTGGTAAGGTTCAGCCCTACACCCCCCGCTTTAAGGGAAAGCACCATGAACGGAACATACTCTTCCGCGTTAAACCGGTCCACCAGTTCGCCGCGTTTTTTCACGGGTGTCTCCCCGTGCAGAATTAAGCCTTCGCGCTCGAATACGGCGGTCAAAAAATCAGCGATGGGCTTGGTCATTTCCTTAAACTGCGTAAATACCAGCACGCGTTCGCGCTTGTCCCGGATAGTCTGGCAGATTTCCTCCAAGGTCTCGAATTTGCCGCTGTGTTTCTTCGAAAACTCCCCTGTGCCAAGGTATTGGTCAGGATGGTTGCATATCTGCTTGAACTTCATAATACTGGCGAGAATCACCCCGCGCCGCTGAACAGGCGGCATCTCCGCCGCGTTCGACTGCCAGGCGTGACGCAGTTCGTTAACCAGCTGATTGTACAAAGCGGCCTGCTTCTTGCCTAGAGTGGTGTATTGCTTGGTCTCAACCTTGTCCGGCAGGTCGCTGATAATGGTTTTGTCGGTTTTCAGCCGCCGCAGTATAAAGGGGTTAACAACCCTGCGCAGCTTTTCGTACCCCGCCGTGTTGTCTTTCAGGGATTTCGCGAACGCGTCGAAATCCTTCTGAGACCCAAGCAGACCCTTGTTAAGAAAATCAAAGATCGACCATAAGTCAGCCAGCCGGTTTTCCACCGGCGTGCCTGTCATGGCGATTTTTCCCTTGGCGGTCAGGCTTTTTACCGCCTTGGTTTGCTTGTTGACATGGTTTTTTATGGCTTGCGCCTCGTCTAAAATTATCAAATCCCATGTGATTGCCGTCAGTTTCTCTATTCTCATCGCCATGCCATAGGTTGTGATAAATAAGTCCGCCTCCTCAAGATCAAAATCAATTCCGCCGCTTACCCGCCCGCCGTCTTTGTGGAGTATTTTCAGACGCAGACCAGGCGCGAATTTTTCCGTTTCCTTCCTCCAGTTTTGGATAAGGGACGCCGGGATAATCAGCAGGGCTTTTACGCCGCTGTTCCGCAGCAGGTCGAGCAGGGCCAAAATCTGCACTGTTTTGCCAAGCCCCATGTCGTCCGCCAGCAGCGCCCCAAACCGAGCCTTTATCATGAAATTGAGCCAATTGAAGCCCACGTGCTGATAATGGCGCAAAATCGCATGGAAGGTTCCGGGAATATCCTGGGGCGAAATTTTCTCAGGGTGCACCATCTGTTCCCGCAGAAGCTCCAGCCACTGGCCGTTTGTAATCTCTATTTCCGTGTCAGGTTCCGTTTCGGCAGGGCCGGAAAGACCGGACTGCATACGAATGGCGTCCGCCAGAGAAAGTTCTTGGCCGGTCAAGTTGTCAAAGGCCGCCAATATACTCCGCAGCTTCTCCTGGTCCAGTTCCACCCACTTGCCTTTAAGAAAAGCCAGGCCCCGGGTCTCGGAAAGCAGCGCCTCAATCTCTTCCCGTGTAAATGATTCGTCCCCAAGGTAAATTTCAGGCGAAAAGGCCACCAGAGCCTCCAGTCCAACTGCCGCGGGTTCCTTGGCGCCTACGGAAACCCTAAGCCTGGTATTCTGCCTTCGCTTCCAAAAATTCGGCACGCGGCAAAGAACGCCGCATTCCTCATAAACCGGCGTTTCTTTAAGAAAGGTGTACGCCTCCTTTGCGGTTAATTTCAGCGGCAGGAACAGCTCGCCGCTTTCAATTAGTTCTGACACAAACTCCGATTTATCCGCGGCGCGGCTTACGGCGGACAGCAGGCTCAGCAGCTCGTCCTGGCTTTTCCGCTGTTCCAGCGCGTTTTTCAGCGGAAGGTGCGTTACATTGTTCTTGTCGCCTGAGGAATATGTGGCTAAGAACGCGAAAGGGTAACTCTCGTCCTTATTTTCCACAAGATGAAAATATACTTTGCCCGCAACATTTATTTCCGCGTTTTTAGATTTAAAATACTCCTCGGCGCTTCCACTATAATCGGAAAATTCCGCCGTAAAGACCGCGCTGATATTTTGGTAAACTTTACTGATCCACAAGAGATTCACAAACTCGCAGCCAGTGACAAAGGGCACGGCGCGCAGAAGCTCCAGCAGGGTTTCGCTGCCCGGCTCGGCTGCCGCCCGGCGCGTATCCGCGTCCGGGTCCCGGGATATATCGCTTATCACTTTCGCCGCAATCTCAATCAAAAACTGTATAGAAACGTCACAGCCGCCCTTGTGTAAAAAGGCGCGGCCATACAAGGTCTCAAATGGGCTGGCGGCAAGCTCCTCGTAAAGCCTTGCCTGAAACTGCGCGTCGTCACCTTTTTCCAGCGGCGCTTTATCCACATAAAAGCCGTTTTGCGTATATATTGCGATAGGCTTCGCAGTTGGTGCCATAATTTTTTACATCCCTTTCTTTGAAATACCGAAAAAGTTTGGCAGCTTATATTTTCGTCATTTTTTAATTCGTTTAATTCAAGACGTTCCGCCTTTGCTGTTTGCTCCATTAAAACTGTAAATTCGGCAGGGAGCATTATAAAAGGCTCCTGAGGATAGGGTTTGATATTTCCAGTAATGAGTAAGGCGCGGCTGGCCTTAGGACGTGTTTGAAAACTAGATTCCAGCGCGAAATTGCAGCGGTTTTATTCGAAATTTCGCGCTTTAAGGAATTTTCAAACACGCCTTAGCAGCATCATAAAAAACACGGTCGCTTTCATCTGGTAATGATATATTACTGGTGTCTGGATTAATCACTGTTCCCACTTGCCGTAATGATTTAATAATGCGTTTTTGCGTTGACGCGGCAATGGCAAGCCGTGGGCGTGATAAAACTTTATTGTACTCGGCTAAAATTTACTCGTTATAAAAAAATTGGACTTGGTTATCGGCTATCCAGCTTATAATTTGGGCAGGATTACCAAGCGGTGAAAGAGTCGCCGATATAATCACATTAGTATCAAGCACAACTTTTACCATTGGGCCGTTCTCTCTCGTCTTACTGCCGCGATTTCCGCGTCTATCTCGTCCATAGTCATATTGACTGTACCGTTACTGTGTCTGCGCTTCTTGAAATGCCTCTTTTAGTTGGGAAAAAGCGGCTTTTTTCTGTTCTTGCGGCTCAACATCTGTGATGGCAAACGGCAATTCACGAGTACGTAAAACTGTTTTGACAAACATATTTAGTGCTGTAGCGGCGTTCATGCCTGCGTTGTTACAAAAATATCAAATTGCCGTTTAGTTTCTTCCCCCATACGGATTGTCACATTAACTGCGCTCATCATAGATCACATCTTTCGCTAATTTATTCTCCTTGTGCCATATTATATATATTTTCCTGTGCCATATCAAGATGTTCTTGCTTGTAAGCAATTATTTGTTGATTTCGATAAAATTAAAAATTTGCGGGCTTAAACTTTCCTGAATGTACCACTGGCCGCCGCAAAAAAACATGAGATAATTTCATAGAAGATAAGGACAAATAAAATAAGAAAGGGTGCGGGTAGATGGAAATGGATGTTGACCCCATTAAGGCTCAGTATTTTTACAAGAATGACAGAAAAAAGATAAAGGTCAATCGGTTTTGCTATGAGTATGCGTACATGTTTTATAGCAAGATAAGGGAAAACCCCAAGATGAAAAGATTTAAGGCCAAATATACGCAAGATGAAATTACAGGATTATGCGTACATTTTTCATTGGCAATGAAAAAGAGTATGTGTAATAAATCAGACGGCGTTGCGCCTGCCTTGGTATTGGCTGAAAATTACATTTATGAGTATAACCCCAGGATTTCACGGTGGCACAGGTCGTTGCTGATTGATATGGCGGACAAGGCGTGGGACGGGTACCTCTCCATTTGCGAATGTTGTCCGACAAGGTGTATATCCGAATGGTACGTAAAGTGTGACATGTTCGACCGCCTTACACCGTAGGGATTTTTAATGGATTAAAAAAATAAGGAAACGCATAAGTTTCCTCATTGAAAAATTGGCCTGTTTCATATATGGGCTTAATCAGTAGGCACATTTATTTCCAAGTGCATAAAAAAGCCTGTTTATGCGGGAATTTAGTTATGCTGGGAAAATATGTGCCTACAATTTTCGAAACACGCCCCCAAATCGCTATGCCAAACTCCTGACCGGCCGCATTTCGATGTACCCGCGCCAGCCCGCCGGCGCCAGCTGCATTTTGGGAGCGATCTCGTCGGCGTATTGGTAGCCATAGATTTCGGGGTTGAACTTGGAAAAACGCTCCATGCCAATACCGACCGCCGCCGCAAATTCCTCATCATTGTAAGTTTCGCCTTGGAACACCATTAATTTGCATGGGGCAAGGTCAATCACATCAAAACCCTCTGGGATTTCGCCCGCGTATGCTGCGGGTACTTCAACACCATGAGCGTAGACGCCTGTTCCCGTGAGGCGCATGTTGTCCGGCAGCCATAACCCGACCGGTTCATACAGAGCTTCCTTGATTCCGCAGAGAATGTCCCAAGGTGTGGACATGTTGTTTTCACCGCACCCCATCTCCTCGCAGTAGGCAAAATAATCGCCGGCTTGCTTGCTCCGTTTTAAAATGAGTTTTCGCGCCGGGCGTTCCACGATTTGGATAAAAATAACTGCTGGTTGATGCTCCATGTTCGTTTCCTCCGATTGTGGTTTTTTGCGGTTCAGATAACGATAGGTAATCTGCCATCCATTTGGCGCAGGGTAGTCCATATACTTTTTCGGCGTAATGCCGAAGGCTTTTGAAAACGCCCGCGTGAACCCTTCGTGGCTGTCAAAGATGTAATCCAGCGCAACGTCCAAGACCTTGGACTTTCCGCTCCGCAGAGCATGGGCGGACTTAATCAGCCGTTCACGGCGGATGTATTCAAACGGAGACAACCCTGTTTCTTCTTTGAACAATCGCGCCGCGTGGTATTGGGAGTATCCTGCGGCGCCCGCCAGGTCCCTCGCTGTGATAGGTTCCTGCAGACGCGCGTGGATATATTCCAGCATTCGCCTGACAGCCGCGCTTGCTTCGTTCATCGCTACCCCACCTCCTGCAGTTATTATAGGGGGAATAACGGTTGATTTCTTGACTTTCAGTGCGATGTTCCGCCTCGTGTAGGAGATATTTTTTATGTGGAGCGCGTCACCGGGAGACGGGCGAACTGCCGGAAGTTCCGGTCCCAGTTCGCCCGCGCCTGCACTCGCCGTATCCTGCATAAAAACGCCGCGCTGCGTCGAGCAAGCCCGGCTATCGGGGCGAAGTCCCTTGCGGGGGTTTGGGGCAGAGCCACATAAGCGCGAACTTAAGAAAAAAATAATCAGCCCCTTTTGTTAAAAAGTTTGCACCTGCATCAAAAAGCGCTTCGCCGAGCAAGCCCGGCTATCGGGGATGAAATCCCCAGCAGGGTTAGGGGCCAACGAACAAACCATCGTTAGGCCCCTAACGGTGAACTGTCCGTTAGTTTTAATCTTTTGACCTTCCCAAGCCTTAAAGTTCGCGACTATGAGCCAACCCCAAGGCTTATGTCCTCATCCTTTAGGATTCCCACGCCGCAAAAAAAACAGTATGTCCGGAAGAACATACTGTAAAAAAAAATGAGCAAGCCTATAAGCTGAGTTCTGTGTTCGACGGCCATCTATCTTGGCGCGCGGTTGCCCAGCGCGCTCGCGCGACCTAACCAAGGCGGGACGGGCAGCCCCATGCGCCTTACTTGGTCTTGCTCCGGGCGGGGTTTACAGAGCCTTTCCCGTCGCCGGGAAAGCGGTGGTCTCTTACGCCGCCTTTCCACCCTTACCTCAATGCATAATTAATCCTAAGAGAGTGAGCGCGCATTGAGGCGGTTTATTTCTGTTGCACTTTCCCTGAAGTCGCCTTCGCCGGGCGTTACCCGGCGCCCTTGCCCTGTGGAGCTCAGACTTTCCTCATGACTAAACGCTTAGTCACGCGGCCGTCCAGCTTACTCATCGCAGCACGGCACAAAGGCCAAATCGCCCGCGCAGTCAGTCAACTGCCCGGACAATCTCACCACCGCATATTATACACTCATTTCTGTAAATTACAATAGCCTGACCAGGGGTAACCGCCCGTTGCGGCTGCTCAAATTCCACGCGCAGGACGCCGGTTACGTCCACCCAGGCCAAACACCTGGCAGGCGCGTGGCTGTAGCGGATTTTCGCCAGCGCTTCGGCAGGCGTTTTAAGTTCAGCCGCGCCCATAAAAACAACATCCCTCGCGGTCAGCCCGCGGCTGAACAGGTTTTCGTCCCTGTCCGCCAAAGTAATCGCGTTGTCCGCGGCGGATATTTTCTTGACGTACATCGGCCTGCCGAAAGCTCCAAGCCCCTTGCGCTGGCCAATGGTGTAATGGGCGACGCCCCTGTGGCGGCCTATGACCTTTCCGGATTCGTCCAGGAAAAAACCTTCGGCGCCCGCGCCGCCTGATGTCTGTTCTATAAATTTCCCGTAGCCGGCCTCAGACACAAAGCATATCTCCTGACTCTCGCGCTTGTCCGCCACCGCCAGGCCCAGCTCCCGCGCCAGGCTTCGCACCTCGTCCTTGGTATAGTCCCCTACGGGCAGCAGCGTAGCCCGCAGCTGCGGCTGCGTAAGGGGGTACAGAGCGTAGGTCTGGTCTTTTTCCAGCGTCTTGGCACGGGCCAGCGTCAGACGCCCGGTTTCGGGGTATTTACTCAGCCGGGCGTAATGGCCCGTGGCAATGCAGTCCGCCCCAAGCTCCCGCGCCTTGCGCAGCAGCGCGCCCCATTTCACAAGGCGGTTGCACGCTATACACGGGTTTGGCGTGCGGCCGCTCAAGTATTCCCGCGTAAAATAATCTATAACGTCTCTTTGGAAAATTTCACGGAAGTTCAGCACATAGTGGGGAATGCCGATCATGTCCGCTACCCGCCGGGCATCCCCGGCTGCGGACAGCCCGCAGCAGCCCGAGCCTTCCCCCGCGTCTCCTTCGGCGGCGTTTTCGGGCCAAATTTGCATAGTCGCGCCTATAACATTGTAACCCTGTTGTTTTAACACCCAGGCTGCCACAGAACTGTCCACGCCGCCGGACATGGCCACTACAACCGTCCTTGGCATCTTATTCCTCTGGCGGCTGGTGCTCGTCTATGTCGTTCACAGGCTCCCGCAGGCCGTCTATAGTGACATGGCTGCGCTGGGAATAGTCCCACAGCGCGGCCCGCACCGCCTCCTCCGCCAAGCACGAGCAGTGCACCTTAATAGGCGGCAGGCCGTCCAGGGCTTCCATTACGGCCTTGTTCGTTATTTTAACCGCGTCGTCAACAGGCATACCCTTGACCATTTCAGTGGCCATGCTGCTGGTGGCTACCGCCGCGCCGCACCCGAAAGTCTTAAATTTCGCGTCCGACACTACGCCGTCGTCTATTTTCAAATAAATCTTCATTATGTCTCCGCATTTCATGTTGCCCACTGTGCCTATGCCGTCCGCGCCCGATATCTCTCCTACGTTGCGCGGGTTCGTAAAATGGTCCATTACCTTTTCACTGTACATTCCAGTACCTCCTCTATATGTCACTTTTTTTCTACTGATTCATAAAGCGGCGACATTTTCCTTAACCGCGCTATTATCCGCTCCAGTTCGTCAACAACCGTGCGGACTTGGTCCTCTGTGTTGTACTTGCCTAGGGTCATTCTTACGGAGCCGTGGGCCGTCTCGTGGGAAAGCCCCATTGCCAGCAGCACATGGGACGGGTCCAGGGAGCCGGAAGTGCACGCGGAACCGCTGGACGCGGCAATGCCCTTAAGGTCCAGGCTAAGCAGAATCGATTCGCCTTCCACAAAGCCGAATGAAATATTCACATTGCCCGGCAGCCTTTTTTCCGGATGGCCGTTTAAGACCGCGTAGGGAATACGTCCGAGCACTTCCTTTATAAGCAGGTCCCTGAGCCGCCGGGTTTTTTCGGCGGACTCCGCCAGTTCCTCCCGGGCAAGCTCGCAGGCCCGGCCAAACCCCACTATGCCCGGCACGTTTTCGGTCCCGGCGCGCCGCTTCATCTCATGCACGCCCCCAAACAGCAGCGGCTTGACGCGTGTTCCCTTCCTTATATACAGCGCTCCGATGCCCTTTGGCCCGTAAATTTTGTGGCCCGAAATACTCAGCATATCCGGCCCCAGTTCACGCACGTTTATGGGCAGAGCGCCCACAGCCTGCACTGCGTCGGTGTGAAACAGCACGCCCCTGCTCCGCGCCAGGCGGCCTATTTCCTCTGTGGGCTCTATTACGCCCACCTCGTTATTGGCGAACATAATGCTTATTAATACTGTGTCGGGCCGTATGGCTTCCTCAACAGCCTGGCAGTTTACAAGCCCGTACTTATCCACCGGAAGGTACGTGGCGCTTAAGCCTTCGCTTACCAGGTACTCCACCGTGTTCAGCACGGCGTGATGCTCTATCGCAGAGGTGATTATATGCCGCCCCTTTCCCGCGTTCGCCCTTACGGCGCCGAATATGGCCCAGTTGTCCGCCTCCGTGCCTCCGCTTGTAAAATAAATTTCCTTAGGATCCGCCCCTATCAGCGCGGCCACCTGCTCACGGGCGGTTTCCACCGCGCTTTTCGCCTCGCGTCCGCGTTTGTGTATGCTGGAGGGGTTGCCGTACATCTCATCCAAATAGGGGCGCATTGCCTCCGCTACCTCGGGCCTGACACGAGTTGTAGCCGCGTTGTCAAAGTATATTTCACTCATTTATTACACTCCCTTGCAGTTCAGTATAGTCACTCACCAGGTCTGCCAATGAAATGGATTCCATAACGTCGTTCAGACGGTTATAAATTTTTTCCCATACAGGTTTTGCCACGCACAGCGAACAATCCGTCCCGCAGACAGCGCCCGTTCCGCGGGCGTGTTTGTCCTCGGACGAAAGACAGTCCACCGGGTACATGGGACCTTCCAAGGCGCGCAAAATATCGCCCACCGATATTTCCGCCGCCGGCCGGCCAAGGGCGTACCCTCCCTGGGCGCCGCGCACGCTTTTCACAAAACCCGCGCTTTTTAACGCTGACAGCAGCTTTTCCAAATAGCCTTCCGACAGCCCGTTGCGTTCGGCAATGTTCTTAGTCGTAACGCAAGTATCCGTGCCGTAAAACGCCACGTCTATAATGGCGCGGAGGCCGTAACGCCCTCTTGTGGAAATCTTCAATGCCGCCACCCCCATATTTTTTTGATAAATGAAGTATACCACGTATTTTTTTAATGTCAAGTATTTTAGTAGGAATTAAAATAAGGCATGGGACAGACGCGGAGAAAGGGATTCCCTGCTCTGCGGCCGTTTCATGCCTTTTATTGTAAAAATTAACGTGTTTAGGGCTTATCCCTGAATAAAGCAGAATGGCTTAAATACTGGATTTTAAAACACAGAAATGGCACAAAATCAGCATTCTTGCCTATTAAGGGATAAGCTCTTAGTCTTAAATTAACAAAATGATATTAAAATTACAAGAGTCAAATATTTTATTTTTTGAAGTCCGCGCGCGGTGTATTTTATTGCAGCATGAGCCAATTTCTACTTGTTGATATAAGAATTTTAGATTATAATACGTTCATGTATAAATCATCACGCGTTTTAAGACAGCTGCGCCGGCGGAAGCGATATCCCGCCGCGCAAAGACTTAAAAGAAGGAGCAGTGTAATAATGAAGAAAGCAATTAAGCAGAGAGGGTTGCTGGCCCTTGGACTGGTGATGATGGTGTCGTCCATGCTGGCCTTCGGCTGGATACTCGGCACTTTCGCGGAGACCGGTCAGGAGGGCGAACCGGAGAGCGGCCAGGAGCTTTACACCGAGGGTGACGCGGCATCTCCGGAAGCGCCGGAAGGCGAAAACTTGCCCCCCCCCCCTGCAGAGGGTGAACCCGACCCTGTAACAGAGGGCGGAACAGAGGGTGACACCGACCTCGGAACAGAAGGCGGCATCGACCCCGAAGCAGAGGGAGCAGAAGACGGAACCGACCCCGGAGCAGAGGGGGCGGAAGACGGCACCGGCCCCGAAGCAGAGGGAACAGAAGACGGAACCGACACCGGAGCAGGGGGAGCGGAAGACGGCGCTGACCCTGAAGCAGAG
>JAISYE010000018.1 GCA_031297485.1 Clostridiales bacterium | reverse complement strand
TCCTGCTTTCTTTTGCGGCGGTTTTCGCAAATTTCGCAGTACGGGCGGCGGCGCAGAACTCGGATAATGACGAGGCGGCGCGGTTGTTTTTGTCGAACCGTATTCAAACATTGTACAATCGCAATTCGGGGTTCCCGTCAGATGAATCCAACGCCGTGACGCAGACCTCCGACGGTTATATGTGGTTTGGCGGCTATAACGGCTTGGTCCGGTTCGACGGCAACGCCTTCAGGTCCTTTAACGCGGCGTCTAACGACGAATTCCCCAGTTCCAGCGTCCGCGCCCTTTGCGAGGGGAATGACGGGACATTGTGGATCGGCACCAACGACAAAGGCGCTGTCGCTTATAAAGACGGACGTTTCACAGTCTTTGACAAGGCCGCGGGAGCGCCCTTCAACACTGTCCGCGCCATAGCTAAAGACAGCGGGGGTGTGATGTATTTCGGCACGCCTATGGGCGTGTACACAATCGGCGCCAGCCGGCAAATATCTAAAATCCCCCTTGATACAAACCTGGAACCCTATGTTATTTCATTGGCCATAGACGCGGAAGATAACCTGTACGCGATTTTGGCCAGCGGTACAATGATTATATATACCCCTGAAAAAGAGAGCGTTTTGTTCGACGCGCCCCACTTCCTGTATTCTGTGGACATAGCCTCGGACGGGCGCGTTATTTTGGGCTGCCAGGGCGAATATGTGATTTTCGCGGATTTTGACGGCTCAAGCATATCTTATACCGAAAGACACGTCAGCCGGAAGAATATCAACCGCGCTTACGAGGACGACAAAGGCAGAATATGGATTACCGCCGACGACGGCGCGGGCTTTTTTGACACGGAGGGCGCTTTTCACCAGATTAACGGCTTGGGCATAGCGGTCTTTTTTACCGGTATTATGCAGGACTATGAAAACAATTACTGGCTCACCTCCTCGGAAGGCGGCGTGGTCCTGCTTGCGGAAAGCCCCTTTACGCGTTTGAACCACTTGCTGGGCTTGTCTGAAATGTCGGTTAATACTGTGCTTGCCGCAGGGGATTATTGGTATTTAGCTACCAATAACGGCTTGATTATTACAGACACCAAGGGTGTTGTTAAGGAGAATAATTTGACGGCAACGCTCCGTGACTCCAGGATACGTTCCGTATACCAGGACAAGTCAGGGGATATTTGGATTTGTACCTACGCCGAATTTGGCGTTATCCGCTACAACCCAATAACAGAGGCTTTTCAGAGTTTCCTGGCCGATTCCCCTCAGACCGCGCAAAGGACGCGGGTAACCGCGGAGCTGGACAATGGTGTAATGGCTGTGGGAACGGCAGACGGCATCGCTTTTCTTCAAAACGGCAGGGTCATTGACGCGCAAACGGCTTTCGGCGCGGAGGATACCCTGCCCATGCCCGGCTCCATGGTGCTTTCCCTGCTGTACGACGATACCGGCGCCCTGCCTGCCCTATATATAGGAACAGACGGAAACGGGCTTTATAAGGTCAGCCGTGAAGGCGTCACCCTTTACAGCGTGGAAACCGGTCTGTCCGGCGAGGTTATTCTGCGGCTATGCAAGGACCCGGAAAAAGGCGGCGTATGGGTAAGTACCGGAAGCGGCCTGTGTTATATTGACACAGACAACAGGGTAAAATCCATCGGCAAGGTGCCGGCTTACGCCATTTTGGACATACAGGCCCATGACGGCGCGTTATGGCTGCTAACCTCCAATGTTATTTTCAAAACAACCGCCGATAACCTGCTGGATAGCGCCGCGCCCCTTGAGGCCCGCACCTTTGGCAAGGAAAGCGGTCTGTCCGGCGAGGTGAACAGCAATGCCTGGAATTACCTGGACGTCTCGGAGGACGGCCTGTATTTCTGCTGTAAAGACGGCGTTCGCAAGCTGCCGCTGCGGGAGGAGCGGTCCGGCAGGATACCCAACGCCGCTGTAAACGTCATAGAAATCGACCAGACAGCCATACTCGGGCCGCTGACGGAAACAATCAGCATCCCCAGCGGCGCGCGGCGGCTTACCTTTGATATTTCCCTGCTTTCCTACGGGCCTCACGAAAACACCGCGCTTTATTATACTCTCAAGGGCCAGGACGCCGCCGAGTTCCCGCTTACAAACGGCGAAACCCGGGTATCCTATACCAACCTGCCGGGCGGCAGCTATGTTTTCGAACTGCGTTCTGTCAGGGAAAACGGTGAGCAGGGAAACCACCTGCAAATAAGAATCGAAAAGGAACTCTCCCTTTGGGAACACTTCTGGGTGCGCGTACTGCTTATCCTGCTGGCGGCCGGCCTGCTCGCCGCGGTTGTGGCGGCTGTATTCAAAATCAAGCATCACGCTGACCGCATACGTATGCTGGACAATCTGCAGCGGGCGCTGACAGAGGCGGAGCGGGCCAACCGCGCCAAGAGCGTGTTCCTGGCGAAGATGTCCCATGAAATCCGCACCCCAATGAACGCCGTCATTGGCATGAGCGAATTGGCCGAGCGGGAATACGGCAAGCCGGAAAGCCTGAAATACATAGCCGAGATAAAGGCCGCCGGAAAAAACCTGCTCTCCATTATCAACGATATATTGGATTTTTCCAAGATTGAGGCGGGCAGCCTGGAACTCAGCGCCGCGCCCTACGACCTGGGCTCGCTCCTGAACGACGTGCTGAACATTATCCGCGTATATATGGAGGATAAACCTATTGATCTTATTGCGGACATCGCTCCGGATATGCCCGCCGCCGTGACCGGCGACGAGACGCGGGTCCGGCAGGTTCTGCTGAATGTCCTGTCCAACGCCGCGAAATACACCCGCAGAGGCTTTATAAAATTTACGGCCTCCTACGAGCGCGCAGACGCTGAAAGGATGAGGCTTATATTTTCCATTGCGGACAGCGGCATTGGCATAAAGGCCGAGGACATGGATAAGCTGTTCGGGGATTTTGTAAGAATCGACCAGCAGCACAACAGCGACATAGAGGGCACGGGGCTTGGCCTCGCTATTACCCGCAGTCTGTGTCAGGCCATGGGCGGCGATATTTCCGCCGCCAGCGAATACGGCAAAGGCTCGGTATTCACGGTCAGGCTGGTGCAGATTTGCGCAGATTACTCCCCACTGGGCGAAATTCCCGGGAAGATATATACCCGCAGGGAAAAGAACGTAACGCTCGGGGCCGGAACTCCCTGTTTCACCGCTCCTGCCGCGCGAATATTAGTGGTGGACGACAACGCCACTAACCTTAAGGTGGCGGAAGGGCTGCTGGCCCCTTACAACCCGCGCGTGGACACTTGCCAAAGCGGGGCTGAGGCGGTGCGGCTGGCGCGTGAGAACCGCTACGACATTATCTTTATGGACCACATGATGCCTGAAATGGACGGAATGGAGTCCACAGCGGCAATCCGCGCCTTGGAGGACGGTCGGGGCAGTGACTTCCGGTATTTCAAAGCGGTTCCCATAATCGCGCTGACCGCCAACGCGGTGGTAGGTATGCGCGAAACCTTTTTGCAAAGCGGGTTCAGCGATTATCTGGCAAAGCCCATCGACATATACAAGCTTAACGAACTAATGGAGAGATGGATTCCGCGCGAAAAAAAGGAGAAAGCCCTGCCCGCAATTGACGCTTGGTCCGCAGCCGGCGCCCAGTCCGCGGACGGCGCCCGGTCCGCGGACCTAGTTGAAATCGAAGGGGTGGACACAGCGCAGGGCCTTGCCCTGACAGGGGGTTCGGAAGCGAATTATTTAGAGGTGCTGCGTCTATTTTGCAAGGATGCCGAGGCACGGCTGAAAATACTGGAAGAAACACCTGGCGAGTCGAATATCTCGCAGTTTGTTATGCACGCGCACACCTTAAAAAGCGCGGCGGCCAGTATTGGCGCGGCGGGAGTATCGCAGGACGCGGCCAAGTTAGAGGAGGCCGCCGCGCGGGGCGACCTGGAGGGCATACGCCAGCGGCTGACTGGCTTTCGTGAAGAACTGGCGGCCTTGGCGGAGCGTATTTTCGCTGTTCTGGCGCTCGGGGAATCCGACGGCGCGAAAAGCGAGCCCCAGCAATTGGACAGCGCTGTACTGTTACGGCTTAAGGCCGCCCTGGAAGCGGAGGACATCAACACGGCGGACGCACTGCTGGACCAGCTTGCCGCTCTGCCCCTTGATTACGAAATCAAGTCCGCGCTTTCCGCTATTTCCGATTATGTACTCATGTCCGAGCTGAAAGAAGCCGGCGCCGCTGTGGGGCACATAGCTGACAAGTACGCGAGCCAACGGGCACTTCACCCTTAGGCGACGCTCACTTGCGCGGCTTAAGGAACGGGAGGGTCAAAAGATTAAGACATTAAGACCTTGGGGGCGAAGTCCCCGATAGCCGGGCTTGCTTGACGCAGCGGGGTTAGGGGCCAACGAACAGACCATCGTTAGGCCCCTAACGGTGAATTGTCCGTTGGTTTTAGACACCATTCCAAAAATAATTTTATGATAGTAAAATAAATCAAGATGACTTTTTTGTCGCAGTGTGTTAAAATTAATCAGAGCGGTTTGTAAAAGGAGTGATTAAAATGGCAAGCGTAACAGCTGACGATGTTTTAATGTTAATAAAGAAGAGTTTGGAAGAGAGCGACGAGCGCTTTACCCGCCGCTTGGACGAGAGCGGCAAAGAGTTTACCCGCCGCTTGGACGAGAGTACCCGCCGCTTGGACGAGAGCGACGAGCGCTTTACCCGCCGCTTGGACGAGAGCGGCAAAGAGTTTGACCGCCGCTTGGAAGAAAGCGACAGCCGTTTTATGCGCAACTTAGAGGAATCCAGCCGCAGGGCCGAGCGTGAAATGAAAGAACTCAGCAAACAAATAGGAGGGTTGGGCAATAGGTTCGGCGACTGGGCGGAAGCTTACTTTAACAAGAGAACGATTGATAAATTTTGTGAGCTCGGTTATAAATTTACTAAAAGCGGGCGGCTTGAGTTTAAGGACGACAGCGGAGACTGCTTCGCCGAAGCTGATATTTGGATGGAGAACGGCGAATACGTAATGGTGGTTGAAGTCAAGTCCGACTTGCAAAAGAAACATATAGACGAACACCTAGAACGTATTCACAAAATACGCGAATACATGGACG
>JAISYE010000017.1 GCA_031297485.1 Clostridiales bacterium | reverse complement strand
ACCCCCGCAAGGGACTTCGCCTCCGTGACCCTATCTTAAGGGCGGTAGTGCGGCGTGTTTCATATTGGGCCTTTATCGGCAGACACATTTATTCCCAAGTGCATCAAAAAATCTGTATTTATACAAGAATTCAGCTGCGACGGGAAGTTTGAAAGGAATTCTTTCCACAGCTGAAGCACGAAAAAAAGGATTAGCGTAAATAAAGGGTAAGAAGGCGAAGGGAAAAAATAAATAGGTGACAAATAGCAAAGTTGAAGCATAAAAGCAACGTTACAGGTCAGAGCTTATCTGCGGGCAAATAAAAATATTTCAGCTCTGGCGCCTTTATGTCTCAGCTCTGAAAGGTAAATTTTACGAGAGTGCCGAAATAGCTGCATTTAAGGCAAAATTAGTGCGAAAAATGTCAAACAAAATTTATTTTTCGCACTAATTTCAGTGCTGATAAGGTAAAAATGGCTTTATCAGCCATTTGTTGAAGCTGTTTACCTTTCGTGGCTGGCCCGCCCTCTTGCAATTTTGCTGCCGTCCTGCTATATTAAAATGGTTAGTAAAACTATATTAGTGAAAGGATGCTATCAGATGCGAGAGAACAAAACAACGGGAACCGCAAAGAGGCTATGGCTTTTTGACGTTTCCACAGTAAGGCTGCTGTCTTTTTTACTGACTGTGAGCCTGGTTTTTGCCGCCGCGCCGGCGCTTGTTTTGGCGGCGGAAACCTCCGCCAGCGTTCCGGTGGTCACTAATGTGACAGACACCTCCGCGCAGATAAGCGGCAATGTGGTTTTAAACGTAGAAGAGGGGGAGACATTTGACGTGGCGGGTTTCGCCTGGGCGCCTACGCCATCTTCGCCAAACGCGGGTATAATCCCGTTTTACACGTATCAGAACACCTATTCCACTACGTTGACAGGGCTTTCGCCAAACACAAAATACTATGTCCGCACGTTCATAAAGGCCAAGGACCGCGAGCGCGTTTACAGCGAGGAATTCTCCTTTACCACTCAAATTTCGTCCATAAGCGCCACAGTGGAAATCGCCACGCCGACGGTTACCACCCTTACCCCAACGTCCGCGCGGGTGCAAAGCTCCTTTAACGTTTCTAACGGCACGGTGGCGGAGACAGGCTTTGTGTGGTCTACGGCGGTGTCGGACCCGGCGCTGGGTAACCAGTTTTCCCAGTCCTATATTGTAACGCCGGCTGACAAATCCTTGGGGCTGGAAATTTCGAACATAGGGGTGGGCACGGTTTTTTATGTAAAGGCTTATGTGAAACTCAGCTCCGGCTTGGTGTACTATTCCGCCGCTAACACAAACACCGCGCAAATCGGCCTGGCGCCAACTGTGACTACCGTCAGCGCGGTATACAGCGCCGCCGGGTACATTGCGGCGCAAGGCACGGCCACCACCAGCGGCAGCGCTCCCATTACCGAGCGCGGGTTTGTTTATTCCACTGTTAACATACAGCCGACGCTTAACGACGTAAATAACACGTCGCGCATTATTTCCAGCTCTTCCACGGCCGCTCAGGTTTTTGACGCGACCCTGCCCGCCGTGACGGGTAATATCAAGTATTACGTGCGGGCGTATGCTGTAAACGCTTACGGCGCGGCTTACGGAAACGTGGCGGAGTCCCTTGGGGTAACGCCCGTGCCAATGGTCACTACGGAGAAGATTGAAAACGTCACGGCCTCCGGCGCGGACATTACAATAAACGTGACCAGCGCGGGCGACTCGCCTGTTACAGAAAAGGGCGTTATTTACTCCAAGACCAACGCGAGACCGGAACTGTACGCGGAAAACGCTAAGTCTGTGGCCTACCAGCCGCCGGCTGGGACGGCCATATCCGCCATAGGGTCTGTAACAATGAACATAACCGGCCTGGAGTCCAATACCGTCTATTATGTGCGGGCTTACGCGCGGAACGCCCAAGGCACCAGTTACGGGGAAGTGCGCGAGCTTTCCACCGGCAGGAACGCCAATGTCTCAACTGTGGGCGTGGCTAATATTACCGCCACCACCGCCACCGCCAGCGGCAATGTGGTTTCAGACAGCGGCTACACTATTCAGGAGCGCGGGTTTGTGATTTCCGCCACCCAGGTTATTCCCGCGCTGGACGCTACGGACGTGAAGAAAGCCCCGGCGCTTACCACCGGCATGGGCGCCTATTCGGTAGATTTAACCGAGCTTGCCCCGGAGACAAAGTATTATATACGGGCCTATGTAAAGACAACCCAGACCGTTTCCTACGGCGAGACGCAGAATTTTACCACACTCACCGATACTGCGGCGATTACGGTTACGTTTTCCCTTCAGGATTCCACGGTGGTAGGCACGCAAGTTATTAATATCACATCCGGCAAGACGCTGAGCCTGGTGGATTTGCAGACACCCTTCGGCTTTGCGGTTATCGACCCGGGTTGGAAGTACACCGTAAAGGACAGCGCGGCGATAAACGTGCTGGTAAGGACCACTGCGCCGGTTGAAAAGGCTTATATGAAGGGCGACGGCAGCTACCAGTTCGCGCCCAACCGCCGTATTACCAGAATTGAAATTGCCGAGATGATCTACCTGCTGCTGGAAGGCACGCCAAGGGGCGCCGTGAGTTTTTCGGACATACCGGTTAATTATCAGTACGCGGACGCGCTGTCCTTTGTTGTGGCTTCACGGTATATGCAGGGCGACGCGGGGATGTTCCGGCCCAACAATGTTATTACCCGCGCCGAGGTGGCCACTGTGCTGTGCAATGTGTTCTCCCTTACCGGCGACAGCGAGATTAACCAGTTTAGCGACGTGACAAACCACTGGGGACGCCCCTATATAAATATAGCCGCGCAAAACAAACTGGTGAGCGGGCGCGGCGGCGGTATTTTCGACCCGGACGCGCCCATCACCAAGGCGGAGTCCAGCAAGATGTTCGCAGAGGCCGCCAAGCGCAGTCTCCAACCCTTAGGGTCCGCGCAGTTTGTGGACGTGCCTGCTACAGAATGGTATTATCCCTATATTATGAACGCCGCTGTGCCGGAAATATAGACGAAGATTGAAACAAAAGGAGAACCAAGTGAAAAAAGCCCAAAACAAACAGGCATTGCGAATCAGTAGCGCGCGGAAGGAACTGCTGGCCAAGTACGCGACGGCGGCGGTGTTCTTATACGGGCGTAATCAGCGCCTCCGAGTTTGCGTGCGTGTTCAACCGCTATGAGGACGAAAAAACGACAGCCACGGAGGTTACCCGTACTTTGGCGCACCTTGCCCAAACAGAGGACGTGGAGTTTTCACTCTATCATGGCATATTATCCGGGCCAGAGTTCCGCCGGAATTTGAGGATTACAAGAATAATATCGCCTCAAGCCGCGCAAATCAGAAAGGCAAGCCGCGCTACCTGCCAGACAAAGAGGAGTTCCTGCGTTTAGCTGACGGTAAGTATGGCGGGCCGGAGGAATCCTATGAGGACTTGAAAACGTTTATTATCAAACACAAACTGCAGGAGCGCGGAAAGGGTGTCGGCGATGTGCTCGGCCTTCGCGAGATGGTTCGATTCGGCGGCGACACCAACACATACATTGGGTATTTCACGCGGTGCGGGTACAAACTTGAGAACAGGGTGTGGTCGTGATAGGAGCGTTGCCAAATTAACGCGTAACCGCGCCCTTGCACCATATTGGGAATGGATTCTCGTAGGGGCGGATGGCAATCCGCCCGATGGTTTTCGGGACGATTGCCATCGTCCCCTACGATACACGCAATTATGTGAAGATAATTCGGCATAATGACATAACAATCAATTCTTATTTCACGCCGAATTGTTGGGATGTTTTCAATTTCGGTTTTAACAATTTCGGTTTTAACAATTTCGCCGTATTCCGACAACATGGTGTATGCGGGACAATTGCCGTCATCCCCCTACGATGTGCCCCAACAATTCGCGTCTGTCCTTAACGGACACAGTCACGAAATACGCGCCGGTTTGACTGTAATCGTAATATTTCAAACGATTTGGGCGACGTTGCGGCAAATAATTCATCCCCCCCCCCTTGCGTCCTTTCGCGTCAGCTCGCGCACGGCGTGGTCGAAGTCGACTTAATTCCGGTCAATTTCACTGCCGGTCCTGTAATCCCTGTCCCTTATTCCGCGAATACATCCGTCAGGTTAATACCGCAGCCTTTCAACACGGATACATCTGCAGTATCCTTATGGTGGAGTCATCATGGTTATTTGGCCGTCGATTAGTTCGGAAAGAAGGCTGTCCTCCAGTGACATCCACTTTTCATAGATGTAATACTCGCGCTTTAACACTTCCATTCTACCTGCATCAAAAGCGCCGCACCCGCGCCCTTAAGAAGGGGTCTGGGGATAAAATCCCCAGCGGGGTTTGGGGCAGAGCCCCAAGGTCTTAGGTTTTGACCTTCCCCAATCCTTAAGTTCGCGCCAATGGGGCGCTGTCCCAATTAAAATAAATTTGTTTTAATATATCCTCTGTCACAAAGGCGTTCCAATCCACTTCCAGGTTGCGTAAAAGACCATGAGCCGCCGCCGCTGAAATATCAGCTTTGGCCCATTCGGGCGTGCCGTCAAGGTCTGTCGCCGCGTCGTCCTCACGGTCGCGCAGCAAACGTCCCAGCATAACTGAAAATTGTAAGAGATTTACAGGCTCGTTCGGTTGGATATTCTTGTCTCCATTACCGAAGATTATGCCCGCTTCAACCGCTGTCAGGATTTTATCCGCGTTGGGCGTCTTATTGTCCATGTCGGCAAAGTCTGTTTCCGTAACTTCGCCGGCGCTTTTTACGTCAAAGGTATTGACTATAAACGCGGCGGCTTCTCCGCGTGTGACGCGGTTTTTGTCGGCCAGGCCGTGCAGAAAGTACATGTCCTCTGTGTGAACAGCGCTGGGCGCAGCGTTCGGCGTGTACCCCTCCGCAAAATAACGGTAGACGCCTAAATCCTTGAATTGCGTGTAAGCGCAGCCTGCGCTGTTGGTGCTGATAATTTTTTTGCTGTTGTCCGGCGAGAAGACGTGTATTCGGATATTTTGCAGGTTGACTGCCACTTCCTCACGAAACCAGGCGCCGTCCTTTTCCCTCCAGATGGTATGGTGCGAACGCGTTCTGAACTCCGCCGTATTGCCGAACATGTTAAGCTCGAAGCTGTCAATTATCTCTGTGCGCGCCGGGTCGCCGTAATACAATGCCACTCTGTCGCCATCCTCCAGAATTTCACTAAAAAAATTCTCCGAACGTATAACCTGGCCGTTGCGCAGGATAACACCAAGCCAGCCGTCTTCGCCGCCGAAAGTTTTATTATCGGTGCCGTTTACAGAATGTACAAGGGTATTAAGCCCGTCGCGGCTTGTAATAAGTTGTACGCCGGCGGAGGCGGCCAGTTGGTTTATGGCTTCATCCACTGTATACGCGCGTATGATGCCGCGCGCCAGAATATTTTCGTAGTCCTGAATAGACGTGTACGCGCGCGGCGCTTCGGTTACCACCTGGCGCACGGACGCGGAAAGCGGCTGCGCCAAAGACAAAAAGGCTGCCAACAGCAAGGTCGGGCTGCGCTCGACTATTGTAAAAAATTTTTTAGACATATTAACCACTACTTTCGTATTAATTTATTACAATCAAAATTTACGCCGCAAAGAACGCGGCGAAAACGGCGGTCCGTCTTCGCGCCTAACGGACACCCACCGTTAGCTTGTCCGTCGGTTATTTAGTGTTTGCAGTATAGCACAAGATACTGTTTGACGTAAACTAGAGTTGTGATATACTTTAAAAAAAATCAGCCGCGCGTCGGAGTGAAGAGGCGAACTGTGTTCGTCCGTTATCAGCCGCGTGTAGGGGCGGACTCTGTTTGCCCGCTAAATTTGGAGGGATCATATGGATCATACAAAATACCGCGCGTTTAAACCCCTTGACTTGCCGGACAGGCAGTGGCCGTTCCGCACAATAACCGCCGCCCCGATCTGGTGCAGTGTAGACCTTCGGGACGGTAACCAAGCGCTGGAAGTGCCAATGGCGCTGGAACAAAAGCTGGAATTTTATCAGTACCTGCTGAGAACAGGATTTAAGGAAATAGAGGTGGGGTTTCCCGCGGCCTCCAATACAGAGTTTCAGTTTACGCGAGCGTTAATCGAGCGAGACTTAATACCTGGTGACGTAGTGATACAGGTGCTGACCCAGTCCCGCGAGCACCTGATACGCAGGACCTTCGAGTCACTGGCGGGCGCGCGCAAGGCAATAGTGCATCTCTACAACTCGACCTCCGCGCTGCAGCGCGAAGTAGTGTTTGGTAAAAGCCGCGAGGAGATAAAAGAGCTTGCGGCCTTTGGCGCGAGATTGTTCAACGAGTTTGCCGAACAGTACGGCAGGGAAAAATTTATTTTTGAGTATTCGCCGGAGAGCTTTACTGGTACGGAAATGGATTACGCCATGGAGGTGTGCAACGAGGTTTTGCGTATATGGAAGCCGGATGCCGCGCATAAAGTGATAATCAACCTGCCCTCCACGGTGGAAATGGCCACGCCCAATGTCTACGCCGACCAAGTAGAGTATATGTGCCGCCACCTTGAACAGCGTGAAAACGTCATAGTGAGCCTGCACGCCCACAACGACCGCGGAACGGCTGTGGCGGCGACCGAGCTTGCGCTTATGGCGGGCGCGGAACGCGTAGAGGGTACGCTGTTCGGCAACGGCGAGCGTACGGGTAACGCGGATATTCTTACAATTGCCATGAACCTTTACTCACAAGGGGTGGACATTAAGCTGGATTTTTCCGAGTTAGACGAACTTATGGAAATGTATGAGAAATCCACAGGCATGAACGTGCACCCGCGCCATCCCTATGCGGGCGCGCTGGTGTACACGGCGTTTTCCGGCTCCCATCAGGACGCAATCAATAAGGGCCTGAACAGGTTGAAGTCGCACCCGGACCGCTGGGAGGTCCCGTACCTGCCAATCGACCCTATGGATGTGGGGCGCAGCTACGATCCCATTATACGCATCAATAGCCAGTCAGGTAAGGGCGGAGTGGCCTATATTTTGGAGAGGCACTACGGCTTGCAGATACCCAAAAAAATGCGGCAGCACTTTGGCGAGGTCGTCACCGGCGTTTCCGACGCCCAAAGCAAGGAACTGCTGCCCGACGAGCTGTACACCTTGTTCCGCAAGGAATACGTAAATATTGAGAAACCCTTGCAATTGCTTTCCTATACCGAACTGCCTGACGACGAGACAATGGTGGAGGCCAAAATTTTGCTTAATGGCAGCGAACGCGTTATCCGCGGAGTAGGCAACGGCTTTATCAGCGCCTTCTGCAACGCTGTCATGCCGGAGACCCTGGAGTTTGAAATAAAGTACTACAGCGAGCACTCCCTGGAATACGGCTCCAAGTCGCGCGCCATAACCTACATGGAAATAAGCGTGGACGGCACGCTGGTATACGGCGCGGGAATCTCCAGCAGTATCAGCACATCGTCTCTGAGGGCGATTGTAAGCGCGGTTAATAAGGCCCTGGCAGCTAAGGAGGCGCGGGGATGTGAAAAGTGACATCGCGTTAAAACGGCTATTACAAATCCGGCATGAGGATTTTACCGGCTTCATATTGCCGGGGGTAACAATAACCAGTGTGGAGAGCCTGCCGAGTAACGTTGTTTCAAAAATTAAGGAAGAATCGCGCATGGACCACGTAAAGCTGATTAATAACCGGTTTATTTTGCATGTAGAACCCATGGGCTACAAGAGCGAGGCGCTACCCTGCCGTATGCTGCGTTATCGCGCTGATATTTGGGAATACACTGTTCAGAATGGCTGTGGGATGCCTCCAATCCTCCAGGCGGTAATATTTTTTCTTGAAAAGCACGATAACAAAACTCATTGCCTTGAGGACAAATGGGACCAAGAGAATAAACTTGAGTACAGTTACAAGGTAATACAGTGGTGGAAGGTAGATAGCCAGGAAATTATAGGCCGTAAGCTTGTCGGACTCTACCCAATGCTGCCGCTTGCCAAGCAGCCTGACGGAGTAAATGACGAGGCGGCCATTGGCACGGCGGTTAAAGCCATTGAGACTGTTTCCGACGAGTCCCTTAAGGCGGATTTATTCGCTGTATTGAGAATTTTCGCGGCTGAAAAGTTTCCTAAAAAACTAGTAATGAATTTAGTGAGGAGGAATTATTTTATGGCGTCTGAATTTTTTAGAGAAGTATTTGCCGATGTTCTGGAAGAAGTTACGAAAGAGGTTGCGAGGGAGGCAAAGGAACAGGGTTTGGAGCAGGGTTTAGAACAGGGTTTGGAGCAGGGCAAAGAGGAAATAGCGAATACGCTATTGCGTGAAGGCGAGCCGGTGGAGCGTGTCGCCAGAGTAACGTCGCTTCCGTTTAATCGGGTCAGCGAGTTAAAACGGCAGATCGCGTTTTAGGACGTGTTTGAAAACTAGACTCCAGCGCGAAATTGCAACGGTTTCATTCGAAATTTCGCGCTTTAAGGAATTTTCAAACATGCCTTAGTAACACGCGGTTAACACAATTTTTGATAAAATATGAGGAGGCTTCTATCATGAATTATGTAATCGGCCTTGACATTGGCACCAGTGGTATAAAGGCATTGTTGCTTTCCGACGAAGGCAAGGTTGTGGGGGGCGTAACAACGGAGCATTCGCCGGTTTTTTCAGGCAACGGCTATGTGGAGCAGGACCCTGCGGTTTGGTGGGATGGCACGGTGGCGGCCATAAATCTGCTGCTTAAAGAGCACGAGCACGTCAGGCCGGACGTGGCGGCAATCTGCTGTTCGGGGCAGATGCACAGCTCAGTGTTTTTAGACAAGAATTTAAATGTCATACGCCCGGCCATTTTGTGGAATGACGTCCGAACTTCCGCGCAGGTATCCGCGATAAACGAAGGGTGCGGCGGCCGCGCCAATGCCGTTAAATACGTTTATAATCCCGTGCTGGAAGGCTTCACGCTGCCGAAAATTATCTGGCTGCGTGACAACGAGCCGGAAAATTTCAGACGAGTGAGCAAGGTTATCATGCCAAAGGACTATATTAATTTCTTATTGACCGGCAATGTCTTTACAGACTATTCGGACGCCGCCGGCACAGCCGCTCTTGATGTTCGCAATCGCCGCTGGAGCGCCGACATGGCCCGCGCCGCCGGCCTTTCGGAGGATATATGGCCGGAGGCCGTGGAGTCTGCGCAGATAGTGGGCAGGCTGAAAAAAGAGGCCGCCGCACTGCTTGGACTGCCGGAAAGCGTAGTGGTCGCGGCAGGAGGCGCGGACAACAGCTGCGGCGGTATTGGCAACGGCATGATAGCGCCGGGCCAGGCGGTGGTAAGCGTAGGCACCAGCGGTACTGTTATCGCGTTCTTGGACGGCATTGGCGGTGAGGTTACCGGCGACATACATCTTTTTAATTACTCATACCCGAAAAGCTATTACGCGATGGGATGTATGCTTTCCGCCGGTCAGTGCGTAAACTGGCTAAAAAATAATATTATTAAAGACATTTCTTTCGCGGACATTAATAAGCTGGCGGCGGAATCCGGCCCGGGCGCGGGCGGAGTTGTGTTCCTGCCCTATCTTTTCGGAGAACGGTGCCCGTATCCTGACGCCAACGCGCGCGGCGTGTTCTTCGGTCTTTCCGGCAGCACCACGGACGGCGACCTGGCGCGCGCGGTCATGGAGGGAGTGGCCTTTGGCCTGGCGGACATGTACAAGCTGGTGGAGCGCCAGGTGAAAATCACCCAGTTGCGCGTAACAGGCGGCGGCGCGAAAAGCGCGGTATGGGGGCAGATTATTGCCGACATACTAGGGCGCGAGATGAATATTTTAAGTATTGAGGAAGGCGCGGCCTTTGGCTCGGCGCTTATTGGCGCGGTCAGCGGCGGGCTTTTCCCAAGTTTTGAGGCCGCCTGCGCAAAATGCGTTGAAATTTCTAAAACTATTACGCCCAACCCGGCCACGGCAGAGACATATGCCCGTATCCATAAAACTTTCTCCGGCCTTTATCAGGCGAACAAGGCGTTGTTCGCGGAAAATAATTGGGAAAGAAAATAATCGGGAAACATGGCAAAAAAATAACGGCTTTCAAGCCGTTATTTTTTAATACTCACGCATGTTTGTTTGTTTGTTTCAATCCACATTTGGGTGGGAATCCAAATGACTATATTCATGAATGTTAAGATTTACCACATTGAAAACATCGCCCTTCACTCACTTAAGAAGAGGTCTTTGTCGAGCAAGCCCGACTATCGGGGGGGGGGGCAGAGCCCCATAGTCGCGAACTTAAGAAAAAAATTAACAATCCCTTTTTTTGAAAAGGCTGTACCTGCGCCAAAAACTGCTGCACCCGCCGCCCTTAAGAATGGTTCTGGGGACGAAGTCCCATACGCACGAACTTAAGAAAAAAACAATCCCTTTTCTTAAAAAGGCTCTACCTGCGTCAAAAAGCGCTGTACTCGCCGCTCTTAAGAAGGGGTCTGGGGATGAAATCCCCAGTGGGGTTTGGGGCCAACGAACAAACCATCGTTAGGCCCCTAACGGTGAACTGTCCGTTGGTTTCAAGGTTTTGACCTTTCCCAAGCCTTAAGTTCGCGCCTATGGGGCGAAGTCCCCAGCGGGGTTTGTGGCAGAACCCAACTAAAAAACCTCGGGGCGCTGCCCTAAAGGCCTTACAATCTTGTTATTAAACTTATTCAGTCACCATTAAACCTTCCTTGAAGTTGTTTTTCAGTATACCGTCAGGGAACATCCGCCTTATCTCCTCGCCGGTAACCTTTTCCTTTTCCATAAGCAGGGCGGCGATTTTATGCAGAATGTTGATGTGCTCGTTTATTATCTTGCGGGCCAGGTCATAGGACGAGTCGATAATGCGCCGTATCTCGCTGTCAATAAGGGACGCGATGCCTTCGCCATAATTGCGGGTGTGAGCCAGGTCGCGCCCTATGAATATTTCCTCATTGTCGTCGCCGAATTGTATTGGGCCCAGCATGTCGCTCATGCCGTACTTTGTCACCATGTTGCGCGCAATAGCTGTCGCGCGTTCAATATCATTGGACGCGCCGGTTGTTATGTCGTCCAGCACAATCGCTTCCGCGGCCCGGCCGCCCAGCAGAGCCACAATCTCCTGCTCCATGTATTTCTTTGTCACATAGGATTTTTCGTCGCCCGGCAGCGGCATTGTGTAGCCGCCCGCCATGCCCGTGGGTATTACGGATATCATGTACGTGGGGTCTATTTCAGGCAGCACCTCGTGCATTATGGCGTGGCCGCTTTCATGATACGCTGTTATGCGGCGCTCTTTCTCCGAAATAACACGGCTCTTCTTCTCCGTTCCTACCCCGACTTTTACAAACGCCCTGCGTATGTCGCTCATGTCTATCTTTGTCTTGTTTTCCCGGGCAGCCAGCAGGGCCGCCTCGTTAAGCAGGTTCTCCAAGTCCGCGGGGGTAAAGCCCGGGGTCGTCTGCGCCACAACCCTTAAATCAACATCCGGCCCCATTACCTTGCCCTTGGAGTGGATATTTAAGACCGATTCGCGCCCCTTTACATCCGGCTTGCCTACAACTACCCGCCGGTCAAAACGACCGGGCCTCAGCAGCGCCGGGTCTAGGATGTCCGGACGGTTAGTAGCCGCCACTATTATTACGCCTTCGTTTATGCCAAACCCGTCCATTTCAACCAGCAGCTGGTTAAGGGTCTGCTCGCGCTCGTCATGGCCGCCGCCAAGCCCCGCGCCTCTGCGACGCCCCACGGCGTCTATTTCGTCTATAAATACTATGCAGGGCGAATTTTTCTTTGCCTGCTCAAATAAGTCCCTCACCCGTGACGCGCCCACGCCTACAAACATTTCCACAAAGTCTGAACCTGACATGCTGAAGAACGGAACGGCCGCCTCTCCAGAACAAGCCTTGGCCAGGTAAGTCTTACCCGTGCCCGGAGGCCCTACAAGCAGCACACCCTTGGGTATGCGCGCGCCTATTTCCACAAATTTACGCGGCTGCTTTAAAAATTCCACTATTTCCGAGAGTTCCGCCTTCTCTTCCTCCAGCCCGGCTACCTGCGCAAAGGTGATGCGGTGCTTTTCATCTACCGTAACCCGCGCCTTGCTCTTGCCAAAGGACATTACGCGGCCGCCGCCCGCGCCGCCTTGCACCTGCTGCATAAACCACACCAGAACCAGCACCATGAGAACCATAACTATAATAGTTGGCAGCAGGTTCATAAACAGGTTGGTTTTAGGCGGAAGGGCCGTGTCCACGTCTTCTATTAGACTGGGCGCGTCCAGCACAGTGTCTCTTATATAGTCGTCAAAGTTGTCCATGCTTAATATATCAACTCTCTGGGGCTGACGCGCGTCATTAAACGTCACCGTGGCTTGGCCGGCGTTGCTGGTCTCCGAATCGCGGCTGATCTCTATCTTCTTGACCTTTCCGTCACGAACGTCCCGCAGCATGGCCGCATAGGTATACGGCTCCAGCGGTTCCAACGGCGCCATCATCCGCGACGTTACCCATACCAGGATGCCAATAGCAATTATTACAACATAAATTGACATATATTTTTGATATTTTTTCAACAAGAGTCCTCCTCTATAAAATTTTGCTTAAGAATGACGAAAGTATAAGATACCAAACTTTTTCGGAGATAGTCGAGCTTGCTCGACGAAATGCGTTGAAACGTTCGCATTTCCTATGAAAAAGTTTAGCGTTTAATTAATTCGTCATGCCTTAACACCGCTTCTGCAGGCGTTCAGCTTTCCGGCGTTTCCATGGACAGCGCGGCTATGCCCGGCATGTTGCGGTAACGCTGCGCGTAATCCAGCCCGTAGCCTACAACAAAGGCGTCGGGAATTTCAAACCCCACATAATCCGGTGTTATTCCGCCCTTGATTCTGCGGGAAGGCTTGCTTAACAGCGTTAAAACCTTCACGCTCTCCGGCCGCTTCATGCGAAGGTGTTCCACCACGTAGACAAGCGTCCGGCCCGTATCAATTATATCCTCGACTAACAGAATATGCTTGCCTGTCACCGAGGTATCCAAATCCTTGTTTATTTTGATTATTCCGCTGGATTCCATACGGTCGCCATAGCTGGAAATATCCATAAAGTCAAATTCCACATCAAAGGTAAGTTTGCGCGATATATCCGCCAGCGTCATAATTCCGCCTTTGAGGATACATATCAGGCTTACGGTTTTGCCCTCGTAGTCTTTGTTCAGTTCCAGCGCCAGCTCGGTCAGGCGCTGGTCAATCTCTCGCGCGGAGATTAAATTTTCTAAAGTTTGCTTCATCATCTGCCTCCCACACATGCACATATATTTTTTTAACTGTATTCTCATCCGCAAGATACTCATCCGAACACAGCCCGCGTCTGTCCAATATCCAAAGCACGTCGCCGCCCACGGCAACAAGCGGTATACAGCGCTCCTGGCGCGGGATTTTTTCATCAGTAAAGTAATCGCTTATCTTTTTATGACCGCCGATTTTTTTAATATATATCCTGTCTCCGGGGCATTTCGCGCGAAGCGTCAGCGGTCCTTTCCCATTGATTTTATCATAATCGAATTCTTTCGTATAGGTGTTTACATTAAAAAACTCCTTTTTTTCAAAAGACCACATTGCCCATTTGCCGCTTTGCCCCCATTCTGCGGGTTTGTCAGCCGTCAAAACCAGGCTCTCGCTCTGGTCTTGCGCCTCGCCCCTTTTGAAGCGCAGCGCGCCGTAAATTCTTTGCGCGCTGATTCCTAATGGCATATTTATACTCTTTCCTGTAGATTTTTGCAATAGGGCAAGGGCGTTATCTATGTGTTCCTTGGAAATATCGCGTCTTCCGGCGCTCAGGCGTCCCAGCGCAATCCGCGCCACCCTGTGCTTTATGACGTTCGGCAGGGCTTCAAGCCGCTCGCGGTCCAGCATAATCTCCCCGGGGGGTTCGGATACGAGGCAATTTTCATAGGCGGACTGGGCCAGGCCTTCCAAAAATTCATTTTCTTCATTAATAATAATAGCCATTTTGCATATATTTTTTACAACCGCTCCTCCGCACTCGGCTTCCAGCCCCGCGATAATCTTGCGCACTCTGTTGCGGCGGTAGGCGTCGTCCGTGTTAGAACTATCCGCGCGGTAGGCTATATTGTTTGTTGCGCAGAAGGCTTCTATCTCGCGCCGCGTTACCTCTATAAACGGGCGGATTATTTGGCCGCCGACGGAAAGAGCGGTGTTGGGCCGTATGCCGCACAGCCCGCTTGTGCCTGTGCCTCGCAGTATGCGCATTATGATGGTTTCGGCATTGTCGTTCATGTGATGGGCTACGGCTGTTTTTACACACCGCAGTTTTTTCGAGGCGTCCTCAAAGGCTTCGTAACGTATGAGACGGCCCGCCTCTTCCAGAGACATGCCCTTCCGCTCGGCGGTCTCCCGGACATTTACGCGGTAAATTTCACAGGGAATACCCGCGCGCGCGCACAACTCGCGCACGAACGCCTCGTCGCCGTCCGCCTCATCGCCTCGCAGCATGTGATTTATGTGGGCAGCGGCCAGGCTGATACCGCACCGCTCTCTCAACTGCCCCAGAACGCAGAACAAAGCGGCGGAATCCGCCCCGCCGGACAGTCCTACCAGCACCCGGTCCCCAGGGGCCAGCAGCTTGTATTTTTCAATTGTGGAGATTACTTTATTCAACATGGGAGTTGTCCTTTCTATCGCCTCCGGCACAGTATAGCAAACACATTCCGCTTAATCAACTTCAATTCTATATTTTTATGCAAGGGGTGTTTAAACGGAAAAAACGCGCAAAAAAGCCGTGTGACACGGTGTCCCACGGCAAATATTATTCTGCAACAAAGTTTATTTATTTGCGTGAATATTTAAAACTTTATATATTCGTGTTTATTTGTGTTCATTCGTGGCTTTAGTACTATTGTAACACAAAAAAGACTCTTTCAAAATTTGGATGGGGCCAAAGGTTGTTTGGCACTTGCTTTTTTACCGCCATCATGCTATTATAACGACGATCCCTGATATGTAATCTATTAGGGTCATCCGGGACCCACCCGGATGTGGATTGCAACAAACAAAACAAACGCTAGGGGTGCTTGCCTATTAACCGGCCGGCTGAGACTTACCCTTGAACCTGCTCCGGATAATGCCGGCGAAGGAAAGCAGTTGTGGAAGTGTCAGCCCTCCCTCTATCGAATCACAAAAAAGGAGGGTTTTTTCATGCTCAAAAAGCTAACATTCAGCGCGGTTTGCGTGGCGCTGGCAATTGTACTGTCACAGCTTAACTTGTTCACCATGCCCCAAGGGGGTTCCGTAACCCTGTGCAGCCGGCTGTTTATAGTGCTGGTGGCATATTGGTACGGGCCGGCGGCGGGGTTTGCCGCGGGTATCGCGCAAGGGCTGCTTACGCTGTTCTTTGGCGCGTCCATTATACATCCCGCGCAGTTTGCCCTTGACTACGTGCTGTCCTACGGTGCCCTGGGCCTAGCTGGTTTTTTCCGGAAAATGAAACGCGGCCTTGCCATTGGCTATATAGCCGGATGCGCCGGGCAGTTCCTCTGCAATTTCCTGGCGGGTGCGATTTTTTACGCCCAATACGCGCCAGAAGGCCAAAACGTCCTGATTTACTCTGCCGTGTACAATCTTTCCTACCTGCTGCCTGAAATGGCGCTTACGCTGGTTATTATTTCTATTCCGGCGGTTAGGTCTGTGCTGGACAGGATAAAGTAAAGGCTTGACGCGGCGCCGTGTATGCTATAGAATGGTGTGCAGAATAATTCTTTAAGAATCAGTAGTCGAGCTTGCTCGGCGAATAAGCCAAGGTGTAAGGAGGTGTTTTGATTGGCAAATATTAAATCCGCAAAAAAGAGAATAAAGGTTATTGCGAAAAAAACTCTACGTAATAAAATTATCCGTTCGCGCACAAAGACTGCTATTAAAAAGGTTATGCTGGCGGCTGGCGAAGGTAATAAAACAGGGGCGGCAGCGGCGCTCCAGATGGCAGTTGCGTTTATCGACAAGGCCGCTTCCAAAGGGGTTTACCACAAAAACAACGCCGCCAGGAAGAAGTCGCGGCTGTACAAACTTGTTAATAAAATGGGGGCATAATGCCCCCATTTTTATTAACATTTGTCACCCGAGCGTCAAGGCTCGATTATAGTTATAGGCACACCATTTTTACCAAAAAACTCCTTAATATAATCTTCCCAAATGTAATCCACCGTTTTATCCATTGCGAAGTTCTTTTCAGAGGACGCGGTTGTGCAAAGCACTTCGTTATTCTCAAAGGAAATATTTAAAAAATAGGCCGAAGCGTTGCTGTGAAGTTCCGCAGTCTTCTCTTGCGGAAGCGAAAAGATTATTTTCAGCGATTTTGGACGTTTCCCACCCTTAATTATAAAAAAAACATAGGGCTGCAATTCCCGCCACAAGCAGTAACGCCGTTCGGCGGGGACGCTGGGGTCTGCGTTCGGTAAAAAGTCCCGGTCCAAGGCGCCGTTTATTTCAAATTTCGTTAACATGGAAACCTCTACGCCACGCACCTCAAAGTCAAAAAAAGTTTCCTCGCGCAGAAGTTTCTGCATAAACAGCTTTACATCCTTCTCTAATATTTTAAAAACAAACATATTAATCCACTCTGCTTTCATTTGGGACCGGAGTCTCCAGTGAGGCCGGAACCTCAAATTAAAAATGGGTTGTAGAACCTTCCGCCGTTAACAAAGTTAAGCCACAGGGCAGCGGAGACCAGTACAGCCGGAATGGCGGCGGCGGCGAAGTCACGGGCTTTAAAGGGACGCGCCCTGTACCAAGTGCGTCGGTTATTCTTCCCAAACCCACGCAGTTCCATAGCGTTGGAAATTGTCTGGATACGGCCAAGGCTTGTAAAAATCAAGGGGAATAGGATGGCGCTTACATTTTTGACACGGGTAACAAGGCCGGCCTTGCGGGACATATCAATTCCGCGCGCCTGCTGGGCCTGGCTTATTTCAAAGAAGCTGCGCTGAATGTCGGGTATATAGCGCAAGGCCAGCGCCACGGCATAGGCGACTCTGTAGCTGACTCCCACCATATTAAGGGAGGAAGCGAATTCGCTGGGCTCGGTGGTTGTAACAAAAATGAGGGCCATTGGCATAACCGAAAAATATTTAAGCACAAGATTAAGCATATAGAAAAGCTGTTCAAGGGTAATGGTATAACGGCCCGCTATTTTAAAAATCTCGTGGCGGGTTCCGTAAATGCGCACGCCCTCTTCTGGCGAAAACAAGTAAACCACCAGGGTATTTACCGCCATAAGCGCGGCGATAAACACCAGCACATAACGGATTTCGCTTAATTTTACCCTTGCCGCTGAAAACACCGCGCACGAGCAGACGATTAAAAAGACCAGGAAGCGCGTGTCATAAGTTATCATGGCCGCCAGGCTGTACAATATGACCATCATCAGCTTGGACGAGCCGTTAAGGCTGTGTATGGGCGATGGGCGCGGCAAGTAACTAAGGCCCGAAGTGTAGGACATTCCTGTCATCCCCTTAACGATGATTTGTTCGTTATTATGGGTCTTTCAAAATTTGGGTAGCAGCGCTCTTGCAATTTTGCTGCCGTCCTGCTATATTAAAATAGTTAGCAGTCATCCGAACCTAGTGGGCTGCAAGGCACTAGCCCCGGATGTAGATTCTTAACGGTGAAGTCAACGTTACACCGGACGTTCCGGCCCCGCCGAAAGTGAAGCCTTTTGGCGTTACAAATATCGAGCAAGCTCGGCTATCGGGGACGAGTCCCCAGCGGGGCTTGGGGCCAACGAACAAACCATAGTTAGGCCCCTAACGGTGAACTGTCCGTTGGTCTTAATCTTTTGACCTTTC
>JAISYE010000016.1 GCA_031297485.1 Clostridiales bacterium | reverse complement strand
TTCCCCATGCCGATATTCTTTGCGCTGCTCCTGAACGAACTGCGCGGCGTGTTCTTCAAAAAATTTGTGCAGACTGTAAGTTACATGCCTAACTTCCTGTCCTGGATTTCCGTTATTGGCCTTGCGATGGTTTTCTTTGGCGATTACGGCCCCTTTAACGACTTGCTTAGCTTCTTTAACCCGGACAGGCAGCGGGTGCTGTATCTTTCCAAGAACAATTTGTTCCTGCCGTTCTTGTTGCTGCTTAATTTATGGAAGAACATGGGCTTTCAGTCCATCATTTTCCTGGCCGCGATAACGGGCGTGGACACCCAGCTTATTGAAGCCGCCGCTATCGACGGAGCGAACCGCTTCCAGAGGGTTTGGCATGTTATACTGCCAGCTATTGCCCCTACAATTTCCATTATGTTTATACTTAACATCGGCAGTATATTTTCATCCAATTTCGAGTTGGTATTCGGCCTGCAAAACGCCTTCATTGACTTCGAAACCATTGACACGGTGGTGTATAAGTATGGCCTGCTGCAGCGGGGATATTCCCTTGCCACAGCCGTGGGCCTAACCCGCGGGCTGGTCGCGCTGCTGCTTACCGTCACCGCTAACTGGATTACCCGAAGAATCGGAAACACGTCCGTCTTTTAATGAAGGAGGGTTAAGTATGGAAGGGTTTGGCTCCCGCAAGCTGTCTGTGAGCTTCAGGATTTTCAACTTCTTTAATATTTGCTTCATGGTGTTTGTGTGCGTCCTCGTCATGTTCCCGTACCTTAATGTGCTGGCCATAGCCCTTAACGACAACGCCCATACCGTCCATTCCGGCATGATGCTTATTCCGGTAAGCCCAACGCTGGCTAACTTTCAAACCCTGCTCGCGGACAGCGGTATCTGGCACGCCGCTATGATTACGCTGCTGCGCTTGCTGATTGCCGTGCCGCTGACAATTTTTATCAATTTCACCGGTTCCTACGCGCTGTCCAAGCATTACCTGCCGGGGCGCAAGCAGATGATATTCCTGCTGATGGTTCCATCCTATATCAGCGCGGGGTTAATACCCACGTATATACTCTACGCGCAGTTGGGGCTGCTTAACAGCTTTTGGGTGTATGTGCTGCCGGTGGGCTTTTGGTTTTTTGGCTTTATCCTCTTGCGCACGTACATGTACACTATACCCGACAGTCTGGAGGAATCCGCCAAACTGGACGGTGCCAACGACTTGGTGGTCATGGTGCGGATTTATCTGCCGCTGTGCCTGCCGATTATCGCGACCTTGGTGCTTTTTGCGGCAGTCTCCCATTGGAACGACTGGACAAGCACCCTTTACTTTGTTACTAATTACAGCAAGTTAAGTACGCTGGTCTTTGAACTGCAGCGTGTGCTGCGCGAACAGGACCGCATCGCGAGGCTTATCCAGGAAGCCATCGTAAAGGGCGTAATGCCCCCTTCGGCTTCCAGCGGAACCTCCGAAGGACTGCGCAACGCGCAGATTATTGTGACCACGCTGCCTATTATCCTGGTTTATCCATTCCTGCAAAAATATTTTGTACAGGGGATGTTGGTAGGCAGTATTAAGGAATAATTTTAAAGAAGGAGGCACTAACATGAAACAGTTTTTGAAATTCACGGCATTATTAATGGCCCTGGCGCTGACCGCCTGCGGAGGGCAGGCCGCCACCCAGGCCCCGGCGGCGCAGGCTCCCGCGCCCACAACCCGCCCGGTCTTGTCGGCGGACGAAGTGGAAGATTCCTCGGATTTGCTGGACTGGACCGGCAAACAGCTGACCCTCCGGGTTTGGAACGGGCATGGCACAGGGGACGCGCTGCGAAACAAATCCTCCAACGATGTCGTCAGCCCGGAAATAAAGCGGCTGTTTGGCATTACGCTGGATGCGGACAACAGTTTTGACAACGGCGGGCAAGACCTTGCCTCCAAGCTGGCTGTGCTGGCCGCCACAAACGACTTCCCCGAAATAGGCTACAATATTATAAACGACGACCTGATAGCGGGGGACAAGCTCTACGAACTGACGGAGCTGCTGCCGCAGTACGCGCCGCATATTTATGAGTTTATGCAGAAGTATTCTTCCCGTACCCTTACTAAGGGTTACAACGGGTCGGGGAAACTTTACAGCGTGTACATGAACGTGGGCAATGACGCGGACTCCATACGCACCATATATCCGGACGTGGACCTGGAGCGCTACTCGAACATCGGCGCCCCTACTGACACTATGGGCAGTCTTACCTATATTTCGGTGCGGGACGACATCCTGAAGCTGATGTACCCCAACGCCAAGTCCCAGCAGGAGATCGAGGACCTGTACGTGAAAAACGGCAGCTTTACCCGTGAGGAAGTCTATGACATCCCCTTGAAGTCCCGGCAGGATGTGATTGACTTTTTCTACCTGATGAAGAAGACCATTGACGATAACAACATTACAGAAGACGGCAAGCCAGTCTATCCGCTGGCTGTGGCGCAGGGACAGGATAACTGGGCGCTGATGGCGTGGCTGCGCAACCAGATGGACGGCAAGGCCAGCTTCAACTACTTTACTTATTACGACGTGCCTACAAAGTCCATCCAGCTGGGTTTCAAGCAGGATTGGTTCAAGGAGGACGTCAGGCTCTTTAACCAGTTTGTGCGGGACGGCATTGCGCCGGAAGCATGCCTTATTGAGAACAACGAAATTTTCAATAACAAGCTTAATAACGGCGAATACGCCACGGGATACGCCTATGTGCAGCCGGACCTATCCAAGCAAGTGGCGGCAGGCAAGACATGGCAGTTCCGTAAGGTATACTTTGACATTCCGCAGGACACCACTGCTACAATTCCCCAGCGGAACGAGGTCAAGGGCTGGGACCAACTGAGCATTTTTAAGGATAAGGTTGCGGAGGAGGACCTGCCGCAGATTTTGGCTTGGCTTGATTTTATGTACACGGAAGCTGGGCAGAAACTTGTGGCCTGGGGGCCCAGGTCTGCCGGGTTATGGGAAGAAGTGGACGGCGTGCGCAGGTTTAAGCCGGAATACAAGGAATTGGAAGACAACCTGGTTTACAATAACGAAAACGGCGCCAATGTGACTTACAACCTTGCGAGCACGCGCCTGGACTACACCAGACCGCTTAACTACCCGACCATGTATGTGGGGTTCCAGGGCGGCGGATTATGGGCGCCGCGGTTTGTGTACGACCTGTCTACAGGCGAAAGGGACCCCGGAGGCGCGAATATCGCGTTTAATACCGGCGTCTTCGCGTCGCAAAAGCTGCCCAAGGACGTTATAGTCACTTCGGCTGATATTTGGAGTTTCACCAACGAAGTGGAAGGCGCGAAACGTTTCTGGGACGTTAGGGCCACTGGTTTCGAGCCGCTGCTTACACGCTGTTTGGCCGCTCAGTCTGACGCGGAGTTTGAAGCCGCATACCAGGCCATGATTGATTTTGCCGAGCAGAACGGCCTTACCGACGAGGCAGTGAAGGAGTGCCAGACCTTGATGGAAACTAAGTACGCAGAGGACTGGGCTACTTACCTGGCGGGATATTAATATGCTTTTATTGCAGGGAACTTTTTAAGGAGTTCCCTGCTTTTTTCCATGTAAAATTAGGGCGTGTGGGAGTTGCCGCCCTTAAGAAGGGGTCTGGGGGCGAAGACCCCAGCGGGGTTTGGGGCAGAGCCCCAAGGTTTTAAGGTTTTGACCTTCCCCAAGCCTTAAGTCTGCGCCTGTGGGGCGAAGTCCCCAGCGGGGTTTGGGGCAGAGCCCCAAGGTTTTAAGGTTTTGACCTTCCTCATTCCTTAAGTCCGTGCCTATGGGATAACGCCAGTGAATACATGAAAGAGGTTCTGTATGGAAAGATTTCCTAAAATTTTATATTGGAAATGGGATGCGGGGATATTTGACAAATTGGACTATGGCTTGAAGGATTGTATGGCCAGGTTTGATTTTGACCTGCTCTATGTGTCGTTTCATCATTTGCCGCTGGAATTCGCCGATCCGGCGCTGCTGCGGCTCATTCGGAAAACAGTGGGCATACTGGCCGCGGACGGGAGAAAGCTGCTGCTGGACATAGACGCCCGCAACGAGCTGGCGGCTTTTAAGCGGGCGTATCCCCAGCCGGAGAACGAGGGCTGCGTTACAAGGTTTTGGGAGCGGACCCTGGATAGCCGTGGGGAGTGCCGCTTTACCGTACCTAACCCGGCGGCCGGACGCACGGGGCGGGCGGGTAAACCGCGGGGGCCTGTGGGTCTGGCCGGGGCATGGACACTGGTCAAGACCGCCGGCGGAACTGAATACGCGCCGGGTTCGCTGGAAGCCCTAGGGCCGGAGACTGTGGAGATTATAGACCTGGGCGCGGAGAGCCGGTTTGAGATTCATACTCACCCCTCCGAAGCAGGCAAGACGCTGGTCCTTGCGGCTATATTTCCGCATGGCATACCGGATATTTTTTCCGAACACCTTGAAGCCTTCTACAGTACAATGTTCGACGCAGTGGCAGATATTCCCTTAGGGGGCGCGGCGGTGGATGAATGGGGCTACGACCTGGCCCTGGCCTGTGACGACGGGCTTTTTTACGTGGACGCGTTTCCCTATTCCGCCGGCCTGTGCGCCCGTTATACAAGGGAAACAGGCAGGACGCTGGACGCGGACCTTATCCATTTTGCCTATTCAGAGGAAGGCAGGCGCGGCGAATCCCTCGGCGTGGTGAATGACTATCTCGCGCTGATACGCAGGCGGATGCGGGAGAACAACCGATGGTTTTACGACGAGACCAAGCGGCGGCTGGGGGAATGCGCCTTTGTGGGCGTACATCCCACGTTTTGGGGCGACCCGTCGGATTTCAGTGTGGACGCCCTTCACAATGGCATAAGCTGGTGGGAGACACCGCGGGATTTCGCGCAGACGGACGAGTTTGTTATCATGCCTATACGCACCGCGCTGGCGCACAAATGGGGCGGGTCTGTGTTTTATAATATGTGGTATTCAGGTAATACCCAGCAATTAGATACCTACTGGCAAGAGACCTGGCGCAATGCGCGGTTTGGGGGCCGCACTCATTATCTGGGTTATGAATGCCCCAACGAGCCGGGGGTATACAGGTTGAAGCATCCCGGGGGGCTGGAGGGCGTAGACGCGATGGAGCGCAGGATTACGGAAATCGACCTGCTGGAGCGCAGCCAGCCGGACTGCCGCGCGTTGATAGTATTCGGGCTGGAAGGCGCGTGCAACTGGCGTTTGCGTGACTGCGGCGCGAAGGTTGTACGCGGCGCGGGTCCGCTTACAGAGGTTTTGCGCTATGCCGCCGGGGTATTTGAAGCAGTGCTGTGCGACCTGGTGCCGAGCACAGAACTGATAAGCGGCGTTGTTATTGAGGGTGCGGCGGTCCGCTATGGAACGCAGACGTATGACGCCATGGTGTATTTATGTACGGAGTGCATGGACCGGGCGGTACTGGCCGCGCTTAAGGATTTTGCGGCAGCCGGGGGGAAGCTGGCGCTTTCCGGGGGCTGCCGTTATTACAGCGACGGCGCGGAAATGGACAAGGCTTTTGAGGAACTGAAGGCGATGGCAGCGGTGTATTTTCCCGAGGCGCCTTCCGTACTGGAGACTGTTACGGCTTTAGAGGCTTTCGGGGTGCCGAGAAACCGCTGGCATAACGGGTGCGTATATCAGGACGGGTCTTTATTATTTACCGCCGACGCGCTGCGGCCCACAGGCAACTGGCTGGAAGTGGACTGCGAGTACAAGGGCAGGCACATTCGGCATGTGGGTGAAGATTTCTTTTATGTGCCGCCTTTTGGACTCTGAGTGCGAAAGGTCAAAAGTTTGGGGCGCTGCCCTATAGGCCGGAGTTAAGGAATGGGAAGGTCAAAAATTAAGACATGGAGGTTCTGCCCCACTGGCGCGAACTTATGGATAGGAAAGGTCAAAACCTTAAGACCAACGGACAGTTCAACGTTAGGGGTCTAACGATGGTTTGTTCGTTGGCCCCTAACCCCGCTGGGGATTTCATCCCCAGACCCCTTCTTAAGAGCGGCGAGTACAGCGCTTTTGATGCAGATAGAGTCTTTTTAAGAAAAGGGATTGTTTGTTTTTTTTTAAGTTCGCGCGTATGGGACCTCGCCCCCGATAAGTCGAGCTTGCTCAACGCAGACCCCTTCTTTTGCGCGTCAAGTGCAGCGCTTTTGATGCAGGTAGAGCCTTTTTAAGAAAAGAAATTGTTTATCTTTTTTCTTAAGTTCGTATCTATGGGGGCGGAATCCCAAGGTTTTATATTTGATATTCGTGAGTATAGATTAAGGATGAAATCTATGGCAGAATTAAGTAAGGAATGACGAATTAATTAAAAGCCAAACTTTTCATAGAAAATGCGAACGCTTCAACGCATTTCGTCGAGCAAGCTCGACTGTCTCCGAAAAAGTTTGGTATCTTATACTTTCATCATTCTTAGGACGTGTCTGAAAATTGGATTCCAGCGCGAAATTGCAACGGTTTCATTCGGAATTTCGCGCTTTAAGGAATTTTCAAACACGCCTTAAGGTGTTTTGCCCCACGCTTGTAAAAATTGTAGACGCCCGTATAAATAACGCCCGGACGTCGAAGGAGGTATAGCGGTGTACTTGAAATATATGAGACCAGAAGAAATAAAAGACGCCGTAATAAGGAAACTGCCTGTCATGCTGCCTGTGGGCGCTGTGGAATACCACGGGGAGCATCTGCCCATAGGGACAGACACGCTTATTGCCGAAGGATTATGCAAAAAAATAGAGGAGCGCGCGGAAGTTGTCGTGGTGCCCGCGCTTCCTTTTTCGCCCACCATGCATTGGGCAGGCGGCGCGGCAAGCGGGGATATGGATTTTTCGGAACGGGCGCTGGCTGTTTACGCAGAGGAATATATCCTCCAACTGACGGCCATAGGGTTTCAAAGGATATATGCGTTGATTGGGCACCAGGGAAAGGAAGGCGCGCCGGCCCTTATTATGAGGCGGGCAGGCCGGATAGCCACCGCCAAAACAGCCGCTTCGTTAGGCGACGGGTGGAGCCGCCTTAAACCAGAGCAATGGCCGGTTGAAGACCTGTTCTCCATTGTGCGCGTGTGCGATTACGACGAATTTTCGGACTATTCCGGTCTTGGCGGAAGGATGCCGGTGGGACACGGAGGCCGGGGCGAGACCCAACTTATTATGGCCCTCTACGACGGCCTTGTTAAAATGGGCGCGCTTAAAGGCATGGAAAACCTGCCGGAGTGGCTGGCGGATGTTTATGAGGCTGACAAGGCTGACGGCCGGTTTTGGGTTGAGTTTTGCGTAAACGGGTTTGTGAGACACTTCGGCCCTTATGCGCGAGTTGAGTCTCAATCCACATCAGAGTGAGACTCGGATGACAATATGACCCTGACGCCTTGAGCGTTTTATGTGCCAAAGGCAAGTTTCTTGACACAGATAGTCGAACTTGCTCGACAAACCGCCTAATACGCGTCAGGATTCATATAATTCTACTAGCGTAATGACGTCTAAATTACAAGAAACAATTATTCTGAATTTCAACCAAATTTTGAAAGAACCGAAAAATGGAGGATAAATATGAGTTATGTTATAAAAGACGGAACTATCCACGCGGCGGAGGGCGTGCCGCAGACCCCCCGGTGGCTGGCGGACGGGCGGCTGGCTTTTTCTTGGGACGGGACCAGTGTGGATGTGGTCGAGTACTATGGTCCAAGGGAGTATGATTCTAATGCCATAATCTTTCGCAAAAACGTGTTTGAGTGTTTTCGTGTCTATTTGGAAAAGGATGGCCGCCTCTTTTCTCCGGATTTTCGTAATGTGGAAATGTGGCCCTATTCCATTGAGGCTGACTGGGAAGCGGAAGGACATGCGTTCCGCTTCGGACTGTACGCCTTGGAAGAATCCATCGTGTTCGCCATAACCCCGGCGGATTCCGCCCATTTTCGGGCGCGCCTGCAATTCTATACCTGCACACAGCTGACACCGGCGGAAACAGGGGATTTTTTCCTGGAGACAAAGAGTGTAAACCGTGTCTGGCAGGATTGGACTGAAACTGATAACGCCCTGGAAGGCGGCTTCCACGAGAACGCGGCCGGCGGCGACGTCTGCCTGCGCATAGGATCTAATCGCCCGGCGGCAATAACCAAAGGAGAGGTTCAAACCCGATTTGCCCTGACTGCGGATACCTTGGCCGCCAACGAAACCCGCGTGTTCGCCATTACGCCGGACACGGACAAGACCCGGTGCGGCAGCCGTAATATCGGCCTGCTGAATAATTTTAAGAGCCGGCTGGAAGCCCAACGTGCCCGCTATAAGGCGGTACAGCTGAAAAGCCCGAAGCTTTATTGCGAACAAAAAGGCTTAATGGACTTCTTTGCCCTCGCCCCCCTTTATCATGAGTCCCTTAAAGCCGTGGATACCCTCGGAGCGGTGCGGGCTAAGACAAACCGCTACTGGATTTGGGGCTGGGACGAATTGATCTCCAACCAGGCATGCCTCTATTGGGGCGACGCGGATTTTATCAAGGATATGCTGAATTTCGTGGAATCCTCTACAGGGCCGGAGGGTAGTATAGCCCACGCCTATACTACCGCGAATACCCCCGCATCCTTCATGCCGGACGCTGCCGACAGCATGTTCCTGTACCTGCTGCACCATTACGCCTCCTTGACAGGGGATACGCCCCTGATTAAACAATACTACCCTTTCGCGAAAACAATTCTGCGGCGCGTGCTGTCCAGCCAGCTTGAGGGCGTGCCCCTGCTGCGCGGGACCTCGCTTTTTCCGGATTTCCCCTTCCGCCTTCAGGAGACGGGCAGTGACATCAGCCTGTTTAACAATTCGTTGGCTTACGGCGCTCTGCGGGCAATGGAAAGCCTGGCGGCACTGGCGGACGACTGTGAAACCGCGGAATTGGCGCGGACCTTTTCGCGCCAAATGCGGGAAAGCTTCACAGACGTGTTCTTTGAACCAGAACTTGGCATGTTTGTAAACTCTGCTGACGCGGATACACGGGTGCGCCGCAGGACTGTAAATATAGGCGGCTTGATGTGGGAGAACGATTTTGTGCGGGAACTCGTTAATGAGAAAGACACGGAATGTATGGCATTTGTAGAAAAACACGGAATAGGGAAATCCTACTTCCGCGCCATCCCGCTTTGGGACGCAAGCTACGACGGCGACGGGAACCAGCTGCACTGCACCTGGCCGGTGGTGGACGAGTACGCGCTGCGCCTGGCAAACCGCATGGGCCGCGCCGATATTTTACAGACTTGGGCAGGCTGGGTACAGTACTGGACTGGCAAGCTGCTTTGCCCAGAAGGTATTTCCTACCAGGTGGAAACAGACGCGCCGGAGCTGGACCGCTGGAACTGCGCTTCCGGTACCTGGCAGGGTTATAGTATGCGGAAATGGTATCAGGATATTTTGCACAGCTGCCTGGGGGTGCTGCCGGACAGCGGCGGAATAACCTTCGCCCCCTCAGGGTTCCCGTTCCGGCTCCTTGGCCTGCATTACAGGGGAACGCTTGTGGATATAAACTGCGCGGGCACGGGGCGCTATGTCCGGAAACTGACTGTGAACGGCGCGGCGCTGACAGGCGTGTACAAAGTGCCCTTCGCCATGCTGGACGGGAAGCCTCGCGTTGAAATCAGCGTCACGCTGGCTGCGGAGCCGGCCCCGCTGGAATTCCGCGGCTGTTACACCGCGAGGGTGGTCGAGGCCGCGCTGGAGGACAGCCGCATGACTGTGACACTTGCCGGGGAAGGGGACGGCACCGCGTTTTTCCACGTGGAAGGGCCTTGCGAAATACTCTTGAACGGTAAGCCTGCGGACGTCTGCTATTATAACGAAGAAGAACCGCAGGTATTGGTGCCGATGCGCCGCGGGGAAAGGCACATCCTGGAGGTGCGGCGATGAGTGGGTTATCAGGCCTATGGCCGGAGATTCAGGAGGACCGGATTATTTTCCATAAGCCGGCTGGGAAACTGGTCTGGCGCTTGCCTGGGTTCCCTTTGGAGGGAGGCGTGGTTTACGCCAGAAACCCGCACCAGGTATCCTCCGCAAACTGGAGGGACGGCGCGGAACTGCGGCTTGCCTGCGAACTTGGGGCAGCCCAATTATTGATACAAATTCGTACCAGGCCCACAAGCCCCTTTGTGCGTCTGCGCTATAAACTGGAAGGAAACATGCGTTTCACTGGGGTGGACGGCAGGCAGAGGATTCACTACGGGACGCTGGAAACAGACTATGACGAACTGACGGAGATTTCATTGTCCTGCTTTGACAAGATTTTACACAGTTTCATACCGACGGAATATATGTACAGCCGTGAGGAACTGACGGACGCGGGTCTTGCGGGGCCGATTGCGATAGCGGGTAATGCTGGGCTTGTTACATTGCTGGCCTTTGAACACGGCGCTCAGGCTCCCGAGGGCTACCTGCGGCTTTATCCTGAAGCCAGTGGGATTGGGATGTATTCCCACAAGGGGAATTTCTATAACGGCCAGTTTGCGGAAGAATATTTAGCCCCGTGGATTGACTTGGGAATTACGGACGGCGGGCAGGACCGGATCCGCCAGGCTTTTCGCGCCCATGTGGGCGAGGACTTGTGCGAAAGTCCGGCGTCGCGTTATCCATATCTGTTTTACAATACCTGGAATTATCAGGAGCGCCTGAAGACTTTCGCGAAAAGGCCCTACTTGGCGGAGATGAACGAGGAACGGATGCTGGCGGAAATAGAGGCGGCCCACAGGATAGGGCTTGAGGTATTTGTTATTGACACGGGCTGGTTCAGGCGCGCGGGGGATTGGGACGTGGATTTGGAACGCTTCCCCAGCGGGATGAGGGCTGTACGGGAACGGTTGGACGCGCTGGGGATGCGGCTGGGACTGTGGTTCAACCCGACCCTAGGGGCAAGGGAATCCGCCATTGTAAAGGCGCACCCTGAATATATAATGCGGACTCGTGGCAGGGACTGGTACTTGGACGCGGTTTGGGAAAAAGAGGGCTGCTATGGACTGTGCCTGGCTTCGGGTTTTTCGGAGGCGCTGATTGAGATATTTACGCGGCTGTATGAGGAGTTGGGCGTAAGTTATTTTAAGTGGGACGGCATTGGCCAGTACGGCTGCGAGGGCGCGGGCCACTATCACGGGGGCGAGGGGAACGCGATTCCCGAGCGCATGGACGCCTACGCCTATCGTATGGGGCTGGAAATGACCAAAGTGGCCGAGGCTGTTAGCGTCCGCTGTCCGGGGGCGATTGTGGATTTTGACATAACAGAGGGGCAGCGGTTTGTTGGCCTGGGGTTTTTGAGCGGCGGCAAATATTTTTCCATTAACAACGGCCCCTATTACGAGAATTTTGACCTGCCGCCGGAACTAAAACGGGAGCCTGACCCGATTAATGTGTTCTTCTTCCCAGGGGCGGCCCGGGCACAGATTTGCCGGGCTTCCAGCCTCTTTGACAGGTATGTGCCGTCACAGCTTTTCTTAACCCATCAATTGCCAGAGGGGAGCCTTTCCGCGCGGGAAAACGCCGCGGCAGCCTTGGTGCTGGGCGGGAACGGAATTTGGGGCGACCTGGCCGCGCTGAGTGACGAGGAAGCGGACTTTTGGCGGGAGTTTTTCGCCTGTTATAAAAAGGTACGTGAAGCGGCAGTGGCAGCCTATCCCATAACCCGCGGGGCAATCGGCGGCAGCCCTGAAATCCATGAGAAACTCGACGCCGAGAGAGGCGTGGGGTTTGTGACGTTTTTTACCTCCGGCCCAGGGGAGTTTGTGCATGTGACCCAGAGGCTGAAGCGGCCTCCGAGCCTTGTACTGGGCGCGGACGCTTACGAGTGTCTGGACGGCGGGCGCGTCCGCCTGGTGGTGCGCCTGGAGGCCGACGGTGCGCGGACTGTATTTTTTATTGGCGTTAATGTATAAGGTGTGTTATAGTATGTTTCAATCCACATTCGGGTGGGACCCGAATGACCGATAGTCGAGCTTGCTCGGCGAACCGCCTAATACGCAGTCTTCAGGAGTCATGCAATTATAATAGCATGATGGCGCTAGAATTACAAGAAACAATTTTTCTGGGTCCCACCCAAATTTTGAAAGAGCCTAAATATTAACACTACAGCGTGAAATTTTACTAGGGTGTGTTTGAAAACTCCTTAAAATGCAAAATTTCAAGTGAAAACGCTCCAATTTTGCGCTGGAATCTAGTTTTCAAACAAGTCCTAGAATGGGCTTTATTGCTGGTCTGCCGTATTTATAGAGACAATGGAGAATTCTTAATTTTTGCATTGTCGTTTTCAGAATTTACTTAAGTGAAGGGAGATTATAATGGATATGGATTCATGGGCTGTTGATATCTTGAAATTGAGTGTTCAGGAATGGGAGGCGTTGCTGGACGACAGTTCCATCATGACTGCCGAGGCTTCCGAAATGCTGTTGTTTGTTTATGACGAGCCGGGTCATAGGGCGACTGCCACTGATATCGCAAGGCATTTGAATGTGCATTGGAATAAAGTGACATCAATAAACCGCGATTTGGCCAAGAGGATATTGGTCAAGTTGGGCCGCGCGCCGCAAAGAAATGAAGAAGGCGGGAACCGCTTTTGGAATATTGTGTTCGCGGGGGACGAAACGGGTGTAAATGACAGTGAAGGGCATTTTTGGTGGGTTATCAGGCCCAATTTGGTGGAAGCAATAAGGAAGTGGAGAGGAAACGAATTATGGCGGGGAGAATGGCGGCCTTAAGTACCGCAATGCGCCGCTGAAGTGTGCCAAGGCAAAATTTTTGGCACATATGACGCTAAGGCGTGTTTGAAAATTCCTAAAAGCGCGAAATTTCTAATGAAACCGCTGTAATTTCGCGCTGGAATCCAGTTTTCAAATACATCCTAGAGATAGTCGAGCTTGTTCGACGATTACAAGAAACACTTACTCTGGATGCCGCTGGAATTTTGAAAGAGCCCTTTACTTCTGGCAAGAGCAGTTTGGTACTTTATTATTTGGGCGTTCCTAAGGCATGTTTGAAAATTCCTAAAAGCGCGAAATTTCGAATGAAACCGCCGCAATTTCGCGCTGGAATCCGGTTTTCAAACACGTCTTAGAGAGAACTATAAAGAAAATCTTTATAGTTCAAAAA
>JAISYE010000015.1 GCA_031297485.1 Clostridiales bacterium | reverse complement strand
TTTTCAAACATGCTTTAAGATGAGCTTTAGAGGTCACATGAGTTTTTGCAAAACGCAGAAGCGAGTATATACGCGAGCTCTGCCGATACCGGACATGACCTCGTCGGAGAGGAACCGCGCTCAGAACTACCTGCTGTGCGCAACTTCAAGCTGGATGATGTTTTTACGGATGTATTCGGCAAGAATGGCCGCAGTGTTCTCGACAAGCCGCTTAAAAGCAGTAATTTTCGATATTGCTCCGCTAATTGACAGGCGCCGCAAGTAAACCTCAAAACTTATTCAATGCCCGCGCGCCAAACTTCCTGTCTTTGGCGCCGTCATGTAAAACTGATTTTACAACACATTGTTTATTATAAAAAGCAATACCAACTTTATAAACAGGAGGGTTAGTTCCCAGCCCGGCCCAATACTTCCTTTCATCAATTTGCTTTAAGACGTCATTTACGGCGGATTCCATTAAATGCTCTTCTTTAACCATTTTCAATTCAAAGATAATATAATATTTAGGCATTTTCACTAACAAATCGTATCTGCCCATTCCGGACTCACGGTTAGAAATCGTTTCAAATCCCCGAAACGAAAGCATCCCCAGCAACAAGTTATGATAATTATCTTTATAAAGATCATAATATGACAGCTTCGTTATAAGAAAATCTCCGAGTAATTCGGCAAAAACAGCGCTGTCTTGTATACTGTCAAGGGCTTTTGCTATGGAATTATCGTATCCGCCGAATATATGCCGCAAAATAAACCATTTCCAAACGTCTTGTAATTCCGCGTTGGGAATATATAACTCGCGCATATACTCAAGATCACGCTGTGTATCATTTTGCGCGCCAGATACCCTGTTTGTACGGCTAATCCCCAAAAAGCCGAGGGAGTCTTAGATAGTATATCTTCCGCGCTTAGCCTGGGTTGAACAGGGAATATACCGGTACCTTCCTCCAACATCTGATTTATGGAATAGTAATTATCTTCCGACATTAGAGTTTTTAATTCTGTCATAGTCCCACTCAAGCCCCAATAATTATTGAATTCATAAGAAACCATGTACGACATCACAGAGTAAATGTTATAAACTTCAGATTTGCCGACCCTGAGACCATTATACCATTTCCTGACTTTCTTTCGTTCCTCAGTATCGGGAATAAGTTGGGCAACCTCTTCTTCCGTGAGACCAAAATCAGTATCAAAGTGTCACAAATTGCTATCAACTCATTTGACCCACCACCAAAATCTTAGGACCTTGGGGCTCCGCCCCAAACCTCGCTGGGGACTTCTCCCCATTGGCGCGAACTTAAGTAATGAGGAAGGTCAAAACCCTAAAACCTTGGGGTTCTGCCCCAAGGTTTTAAGGTTTTGACATCTGAATATATTCCTTCGTGAGTATAACGGACTTCAATCCCCGGTAAATTCCACCATCACTCCGACGATGCGGTTTGCCGGCACACTGACTTTTACCTTTCCCCCGTCAACCTCTGCCTTTATATCCATTTCCGCGCCGTTAAGGTCAACAGCCTTCGCTGACTTTGGCGTAAAGGGCAGCGCCAGCACCGCCTCCGCGTCCCTGCCGCAGGTTTCGTACATTCTGCACAGCAGGCCGTTGGACTTTGCCGCCACAGAGGACAGCACAACCGAGCCGCTTTCCAGAGCAAAGAGCGCCCGCGTAAGGGGCAGCTTCTTCTCCGGCGCCTTCCCGCCGGGCACGCCGCCGGACAGCACCCTCAAGGGATGGCACAATTCCGCGGCCGTGTCGTTAAGCGCCTTGGGGCAGCTTTCATCCAAGGCAAGCCACAGCTTTACCCTATGATTGCCGCGCTCCGGGTAGGGGTCCGGGCTTCCCGCCGTGTTTATCAGCGTGGCCGAAAGGGTGTTGTTCCAGCCCCTGTAACCGTACTTGCAGTCTGTGACAATCGCCAGCGCCCGCCGCCCGCCGTCCCGTACCGCGGCCGTGTATTGCAGGCCGGGCACGTCGTGACGCGCCTCCCTACGGCGTACCGCGCCGCCAGGCACGTCGGACTGGTAGGCATCCGCCTGCTCAAGGAGCGGAACGGCGAATTCCAGCACCGGCACATTCTCGCCGTCCTTGGCGTATTCGTGCCAGGCTATTTCAAAGGTATACGCCAGCGCCTTCGCGCCAGCGTCCAGCGTAACAGTCGTCTTTATTGAGGAGGACCATATCTGCTGCTCCAGCACAAAACCGTTGCGCAGTGCGCCCCTTGGCAGCGGCGTTATGGACAGGGTGCGCGTTACCGGTTCCTCGCCCAGGTGCCGGCCTATCTGCCACGCGCTGTTGGACCGGCGTTCCGCCCGGACAAGCGCCAAGCCCGCCTGCTCACCCGCCCGTACCTGTTCGCCCCCGGTCTTTTTATCCACAAGGGACACAAGCCTGCCGCTGCCGGGGTCGAATTCCGCGCGTAAATGCTCGTTTTCCAGTACCAGAGTCTCAACCCGCATGTCCGAACGGGGGAACGCGTGGGTGTAAAAGGGGTAGGTCTCCAGCTCGGCCTCGCGCATTATAACCGTGGTATAGCCCATAGCCGGTACGGAAACCTTCGCCAAAAAGCGGTAATACTTGTGGTCCCAATAGGATTGGTATTCTTTATCCACAGGAAGGCTGTCAAGTTTGTTTCCTTTATAGTCAACAACCTCCAGACGCCGGATGTCGCCTGTCCAGTCCCAGGCGGTAAACTCCGCGACTTCCTCACGGGGCCGTGGCGTCGGGTTAAACACATGATACACCCGCGTCTTGCCGCGCCCGCTTTCCGGGTTGGGCACACCGTCGTACCAATTTATACCGTATCCCGCTCCCGCGCCTTCCGACTGGGTGCCTTCGTTTTCGGCGTCAGCGGCTATACCGCTTGTGTCTATGTGGCTGGCGATTAGGCGCATCGCCTGTTCCCGCGCGGTGTTCGCCACTGCCATGGAATCCGCGAACAGGCCCATGGCGTGCTCGCGGCTTTCCTGCACGCAGGAGCCTGTCAATATATCATGGAAATGGGAGAACAGCACATTGCGCCAGGCGCGGTTAAAATAGTCCTCGGGATAGGGCGCGCCGCCGCACAGAAGGCGGCTTAAGGCGGAGGCGGCCTCGGCGTCCAGCAGCGCGGCCTCGCAGTGGCGGTTCCCCAGTTTCAGCCGGCTTTGGGTTGTGTAACACCCTGTGGCGAAGAAGTTTATTTCACCTTCCACTATTGGCAGCAAATGCCGCACAGCTTCCGCCTCCCGGAAGAATTCGCGGAACGTGCCGAATTTTAGCTTGGGGAAGACGGGCCAGTCCATCATTTCCAGAGCCATCTCTATGTCCCGGCGGGTAGGTCCGCCGCCGTGGTCGCCCACGCCGTAGACTATCAGCGAGGTTTTAAGCCCCGCGCTTTTCTTGGAAAGCTCTATGGCGCCAATGCCAACGTCCGGCACTATAGCGCTGTTGTACCAGTAAGGCTCGCACCAGGCCAGCAGTTCCCGCCCGGAGGGCGCCTGCCAGCGGTACAGGACCCGTTCGTCCGTAAGCCCCCGGCAATGGTAGAAATACTTGACGCCGCCGTAGGCGTCTATTTCCGGGATATTCGCGCTGTGGCCAAAGGTGTCGGGCGAAAAATCCACTTCCAAGGAGGATGTATCAATATTCCAGACCTTGCCCAAGTATTCCCGCGTTTGGCTTATGTGCCGCAGCAGGGATTCTGTGTTCGGCATGTTCTTGTCGGTTTCCACCCAGGATGTGGCGGTTACTTCCCAGCGGCCTTCGGCAATACGCGCGCGTATTTCCTCCATCATGGAAGGGTCGTAGTCCTCCACAATCTTATAGACCGAAGTTTGAGACTGGGAAAATTTAAAGTCCGGATATTCCCGCATGAGGCCCAGCACTGTGCGGAAGGTGGACAGTGTCACCGCCACGGTTTCCTGCCAGCCCCACATCCAGTTCATGTCAATATGAGCGTGCCCGGCCAGCAGCACCATGTATTCCTTCGCCTTGCCCTGGAGGGGCATAAGTATGGTTTCGGCTTCCTCGCAAGCCTGGCGCGTAATAGCGCAGTCCTCGGCCAGGCGTTGTTCCAGCAGAGTCAGGGCCTGGCAGATTTCCGCGTCAAAGGCGCCGCCGTTGGCGCCGGAGAGCCGCAGCGCAAAGTCCAGTTCGGAAATAATCCGGCGCGCGTGCTTGCCAGGCATGGTCACATGAAAAACCGTCTCGCGCGGCATGCCAAACGTAAACTCGAAGGCGCGCTTTTCCCTGTTGCCGCCCACGGAAGTCTTGACTCGCTCGAAACGTGAATGCAAATTACCCATGTGTGTTCCTCCCATATAGTTATAGTTTTAATACACATCCGGGTGGGTTCCGGACGACCCTAGGACGTGTTTGAAAACTGGATTCCAGCGCGAAATTAAAGCGGTTTCATTCAAAATTTCGCGCTTTTAGGAATTTTCAAACACGCCTTAATAGATTGCACGTTAGGGTTTATCATTATAATAGCAAGATGGCGGCAAAATAGCAAATGTCGAACACCTTGGCCACATTGACGCGAACTTAAGGAACGAGGAAGGTCAAAGCCCTAAAACCTTGGGGCCTAACGATGGTTTGTTCGTTGGCCCCAAACCCCGATAGTCGAGCTTGCTCGACGCAGACCCCTTCTTAAGGGCGGCGAGCACAGCGCTTTTTGATTGCGGGTATAGTTCGCGCTTATGCGCCTTGGCCCCACCTTAATTTTGAAAGACCCAAAAAAAGAATTAACAATCCACACAATATATTATCCTGAAATCCCGCAGAATTTATAACAACGCGGGAAGGTCAATGCCAAACGCTTCGAAAACTTCGCGTTGCGCTTTGCTGATGGGGTACAGGATTCCTTCTCCATTAATATATTGAA
>JAISYE010000014.1 GCA_031297485.1 Clostridiales bacterium | reverse complement strand
ACAATGGCGCATAATCGCCCAGGGGTTGCTTAATAAATAGCGGCAGCTTTGTTTTTCTGTTTTTTGCCGCGTATGATAGGTTCCTCCCTTCATCGAACATAGGGTGGTAAATAAAGCATACCATTTTTACCAGTATCCTATTTCCCGTCCACCCACATCAAAAATGTCGGATGGCTGACACTAAGGCGCCGCGCGGCTTCTCTGGCGGAAATTTCTCCGCCGCGCCATAATTCTTTCAAAGGCTCGAACAGGGGCGGCCGTTCCGCAGCCGGCCTGCCGAAGCGCGTACCCTTCGCCTTTGCCGCGGCGATGCCCTCGGTCTGGCGCTGGAGGTTAAACTCGCGTTCCATTTGCGCTACATAGCTTAATATTTGCAGCACCAAGTCCGCAATAAACGCGCCGGTTAAGTCGCGCCCTTTTTGCCGCGTGTCCAGCAGGGGCATGTCAAGGACCACTATGGCGGCGCCGATTTCTTTCGTGATAACCCGCCATTGATTGATAATTTCCTCATAATCCCGGCCCAGCCTGTCAATGCTCTTGATTACGAGTGTGTCGCCGGGCCTTAATCTTTTTATTAACCGTTTATACTCCGGACGCTCGAAATCCTTGCCCGACTGCTTGTCAAGGAAAATATCCCCCGTGCGCACGCCAAACGCTGTCACCGCGATTAACTGCCGCTCCTCGTTCTGTTCCCTGGTGGATACCCTAATGTAACCATATTGTTTGTTATTCTTCATCAAATCGCCTCCAAAAAATATTTGCTTTCGCTATTATAATTTTCCAAAGCAGAGCATAATATCACAAACCAAACGAAATTGCAGCGCCTTCCTGTTCTTCCATTATATTGAAACAAAAGCCCTGTGTCGAGCAAACTCAAGTATTGTTGAAAGAAGTTGTTACGCGCGTTATGTGTATAAGGATTTGTCCGGTTTAAAAAGGGGTTGGGACGGACCGCCCTCCGCAGGCAGCGCTCATACGGCTGCCTGTCCGTTGGAAACGCATAATTGACCCTGCTGCAAAAAGTAATATTTATTCATTTGCGTGAATATTGAAAACTTTATATATTCGTGTTTATTTGTGTTTATTCGTGGTTTTAATGGCAGTTGATCTTGCTCGGTGAACACGTGACTAAAAAATAAAACCACGAATAGACACGAATAAAATGCGTAATTACGCAAAAAAGGACTTTTTGCAGCGGCATAATGTATTCGTTCGTGAGTATAGCGCGCCTGCTTAGGGCTTATCCCTGAATAAAGCAGAATGGCTTAAATACTGGATTTTAAAACACAGAAATGGCGCAAAATCAGCATTCTTGCCTATTAAGGGACAGGCTCTTAGTGTCTATTCAGAGGTGCAAGGCTTATGCTTATTTGTGTGCGCGCGAAGCGCAAGAAGGGGTCTTCGTCGAGCAAGCTCGGCTATCGCACCCGCCGCCCTTAAGAAGGGGTCTGGGGATGAAGTCCCCAGCGGGGTTTGGGGCAGAGCCCCAAGGTCTTAAGGGTTTTTGACCTTTCCCAAGCCTTAAGTTCGCACGTTTAGGGCCTAACGATGGTTTTTCGTTGGTTTTAAGGTTTTAGTGTTTTGGCCTCTGAATAGAGATACCTTGCTTAAAAATTTGCTATTTTTCACGTCAGCTTGTTCTGATATGTACGAAATTCCTGTACTCCAGCCGTATACGCAGCTGGGGTACAGGAATTTCAAAATTTGGACGGAGCGGCGAGGGGATCTTGCCATTTTGTTACAATCCTGCGCTATACTACTTTTATCACATCCGCGACTCCCATTCAATCGTCTTCCGTAACCCTGCCTCTAAAGGAACAATTTCCGCAAAGCCTAATTCTTTTCGTATTTTTGTGGAATCCAACATAAGGTGTTGATCTAAATTCGCGGTTTTAGCAAGTTCAAAATTATCATCCGCGGATGTCATTAGGAATTTTCCGCCCCAATTCATCAATCCCGCTACAGTTCGATACCACTCAAGTTCCGACAAAACCTCTTTATCCGCAATATTGTATATTTCACCCGCGGCGCCTTTTTGAGACGCCAGGGCAATACCATGCGCGACATTCTCCGCATAGCATTTGCAGGTTTTTAGAGCCGCCGCTTTTTCGTGTATTTCAATAGTATTGTCTCCACGGTTTATCCGACGGACAATATCTTTAAACCGGCGGTTGGGGTCGTTTCTTCCGTAAACCATGCCAAGACGCGCAATAACGGTATCCAGCAGCGGGCTTCGCAACGCGGCCTGTTCAACCAAAATTTTATCGTAATAATATCCGATATCAATGCCTGGCACACCGCGATACGGAAACCGGACATCACGCAAAGGCGATTCCTCTGTAAACGGAACCGCTTCAACAGGGGAATCGGAGAGTTTGTTAAAAATCTCAAAGCCCTTGTACACATCGGCGCTTGAAACAATCAAAATCCTTATTTTCCTACCGGAAAGGGCTTTTTCTAACACTTCCACATGGCTTTGATACATAGCGACCATATGAATGATCGTATCTGGCTGAAATGTTTCAATCGCTTTTCTCAAATCATCCGGAGAGTTACAATCGCCCTGCATTTCCGCAAAGGCTTGATTTTGTGACTTGGTCCGGTGAAACAGCGTGATATTGTGTCCCTGTTCTTTTAAGCACTTGGCGACAAGCGGGCCCATAAAAGCGGTGCCGCCCAAGATCATAATTTTCATTGTATCCATCACCTTTCTTCCACGTAACGCAAACCCCGCGTAAAATGCCTACAACGGGATTTGGTGCAGTGCCTCATGCCGCGAACTTAAGATTAAGACCTTGGGGCTCTGCCCCAAACCCCGCTGGGGACTCGTCCCCAGACCCCTTCTTAAATGCGGCGAGCGCAGCGCTTTTCTGTAGGGGCGAACTGTGTTCGCCCGCTTTCAAGAAAAGGGATTGTCTGTTATGAAGTTGCATTCCGCATAAGAATGCTTCACTAGCCGCCCTTAAGATAGGGTCAAGGGGCGAAGTCCCTTGCGGGAGTTTGGGGGCAGAGCCCCCACGGTCTTAATCTTTTGACCTTTCCCAATCCTTAAGTTCGCGATTATGGGACTTCATCCCCGATAGTCGAGCTTGCTCGACGCAGACCCCTTCTTAAATGCGGCGAGCGCAGCGCTTTTTATTATTTACGCAGCCTTATCACTGTAAACGAAAACCCCGGAAAGCTGTACGCAAAGGTGCTGCCTTTGATTTCAAAATCTCTGACCGCGGGCGTTATTTTTTCCGGCTCGTCAAAACTGTTTTCCGCGTTCAAATCATAGCCCGCCAGTTCATATACCCATCCGGCCATGGCGCGGTTCTCCATGCCTTTCAGAACAATATCCGCCGCCAGCGGCTCCGCGTTAAGGTTTGCGGCTTTAAGGATAATGTCCCCGCTTGATGTTTCCAAACTCGCGGTATAATACAGCGGCTCCGTGACGGGCAGCTTGTCCGTGGCGCGGTTCATAAGCTGCCCGTCAATAAAGGCGGTGATTTCCAGGCCTTCCACCGTCAGCTCGCATTGATACTCGCGCCCAGCCGCCACGGTAAAGAGCGATTGGGTAAGGCAGGAGCCGCGGCCGTTTATGCGTGACTCCAGTATAGAATCCTGGTTTTGCCAGCCGCCTATGCGCCAGGAAAAATAATTCTTCTCGTCCCGGCGTCCAAACACCGCCTCAAACCCGCGCCCGCCACGGGAGCCGGCGCCGTCCACAGCCAGCCTGCGCGCGCGAAACCGCAGCGTATATGACGCGCAGTCTATCACGCCAAGGTCGATTGAATCCGCGCCTTTCCGCAGAACCGCGTTCGGGAATTTTTTTATTTCATCGGCAGCATGGTTCACAAGTTCTATGTCAGTATACATTACTTCCGGACCGGCAGCCACAAGGCTTATCCGTCCGGTTATTGGCGCGGCGGGCTCCTCAGGCTCAACCGCCGCGCCTGTTAAACGCGCCGGCAGCAGCCAGTCCCCTTGGTGCCGCATAAACAGTTTCTGTACATGATAATTCGCCGTGCTAAATGTCCGGGCGTCGTCAAACCAGATAAGGTCCGGTTTCCAGTTTACGCTATCCGCCCGGCACAGCAGCGGGGCGTAGCAGGCCAGCCCAACCGCCGGGGCGTTTTGAAGCCCGGTCATGTAAGCGCTTTCTACAAGGGCGTTATACCAGGTGTTGCCCCAGGACGCGTATTCCCCCAAAAACACCTTGGGCCCGAAAGGGTCAAAATTATCGTATCTGCGCATGTTCGCGGCAAACCATTCCGGCGACTGGTAGTAGTGCTCGTCGATAAAGTCCGAACCGTTCGCCCTGGCGGACTCCCACCCCTGACAGTAGGACGCGCCGTCCGCGAAAGGCCCCGCGGAGTTTATCAGCTTAATTTCCGGGTGCTCTGCCCGTACGCGCGCGTGTATCAAGGCATAACGCTCAAAAAATTCATCTCCTACTTCTTCGTTTCCAATGGCCAGATATTTTAAGTTGAAAGGCCCGCTATGGCCCATTTCAGCCCTCACTTGACCCCAGCGCGTTTCCGGCCCGGCGTTGGCAAATTCGATTAAATCCAGCGCGTCCGCTATCCATTCCTCCATTTCATTAAGCGGAACAGCCCGCCCCTCGTGCGGGTCAAACCCCGCGGGAATCACCGGAAGCGGCTCCGCGCCAATATCCTCGCAAAATAAGAAATATTCATAAAACCCAAGCCCAAAACTTTGATTGTACCCCCAGCTGTTCCTCTTGGACGGCCGGCTTTCCAAGGGCCCCACGGTGTTCTTCCAGCGGTACATGCTGCCCCTGTCCCTAGCGTCGAGGGTTCCGCAATGCACAAGGCAGCCGCCGGGGAAACGCATAAACTTCGGCCGCATATCCTCCAGCAGTTCCGCAATATCCCGCCGCAGGCCGTTCCGGCGGCCTCGGAATGTGTCCGCCGGAAACAGCGACACCATATCCAGAGCCAGCGTGACTTTGCTTTTCGCGGTTAGGCACAGACGCGCGGTTCCGCTTTCGCGCGCCTCAAGCTCCGCCTCGTAACGCGTCCAGGCGCCGCCGGCCAGCCGCAGCTCCGTCTCGGCCAGGGCCGCGCCCTCCGCGCTTTCAAGCCGCGCCTCCAGCGTAGCGTCCGCGCTTCCAATCAGGCGGGCATAGCAGGAAAAATAATACCTCCCGCCTGCTTTCACCGGTATGCCGTCCCCGTATCCCGCGTTGCGGACGCCTCCGCCTTCCCCCGCGCATAATACCTCCATCACAAGATAATGCGGGTTGTTCCCATTAAGGGGCGTATGCGTCTCCACATAGCACTGGGCGCGGCTGTCCCCCCGTTCTACTTTTTCCCACCCCGTCATCCCGTGGAAGTCCGGATGGTCAATCCTGTCAAATTCGAATGACCGGTTCCGCACAAGTTCGGCGTACAATCCTCCGTCCGCCGCGTGATTCAAATCCTCAAAAAAAATCCCGAATAAATCGCCCAGGGGCTTTGTACGGGAAAGCGTGCTGATAATCAGTTCCGCCATAGTCTGTCCTCCTGTTTTTATGTGTTTGTACAGTAAGTATATGTTCGGGCGATACAGGCGGCAATGTGATTATTTGCATAGTTATTGCTGATTTTTGCTGTGTTCTTTCCGGTACTTGCCAGGCGTAAAACCGGTTTCCCGTTTAAAGGTTTTGTTGAATTGAAAATAATCCCCGCACCCTACCCGGTCCGCTATTTCCTGAATGGGCATGTCCGTGCGGCCCAGCAGCCGCTTCGCGGCCTCCATACGTTTTCGAGTCAGATATTTTGTAAATGTGCAGCCCATACTTTTCTTAAACAGCCTGCTGAAATAACTCGACGAAAAATGATACTGCCGCGCCAAGTCCGCCATGCGCAGTTCCTCCGCATAGTGCTCGTCAATATGCTGGATAATCTTTTTAACGGAGAATCCTACCCCCCCCCCCCTCAGACAGGCAGAGGCCCCCGCAGTGCGCGTCTATACTGTCCGCCGCGCCGCAATTCTCCGCAAGCTGGATAGAATCCGTATACCGGCCGGTTTCACAGGCTCTTTTGTCCAGATGGAGGCGCAAACGCCCGAGCAATTCGGCCAGCTGTGTTTCATCCACCTGCTTAAGCATGTAATCAAAGGCCCCAAGCCGCACCGCCTGCTGGGCGTATGAAAATTCGGCGTAGCCGCTGACAAAGACGACTTCTACCCAGGACAGGCTTAGCCGCAGCGCGGACAGCAATTCCAGGCCGTCCATTCCGGGCATTCTTATGTCGCTTATCAAAACGCTTGGACGCAGTTCGCGGCACATATCCAGCGCCTCCCGCCCGTCTTGCGCAATACCGGCCACATCAAAGCCGTAGTCTTCCCAGCGTATACTGTGCTGAAGCCCGTAGGCCGCCCAATATTCGTCATCCGCGATAATTACTTTATACATTTTCTATTCTCCCATTTCCGGAACCGTAACCGTTACGCGGGTCCCACACCCCAACTCGCTGGCGATGTCAATATCCGTTCCATAGGTCAGGCGCAGACGGTTGGCGATATTCAGCAAGCCTATGCCGCCGTTGTCCTCTCCGCAGGCGCCGCCCGACAAACGCGCGCGCAGCCTTTCCAACGCGACCGGGTCAATGCCCGCGCCGTTGTCCGCCACCGTAACGCGCAGCAGGCCCCAGGCGGTTGAAGCGCTTACGGTAATTACGCCAGGCCCCAGCCTCTTTTCCAAGCCGTGAAAGACCGCGTTCTCCACCACGGGCTGCAGCGTCAGGCGGGGAACACGGCATTGCAGCAAGGCGCCGTCCACTTCAAAGCTAATTGTAATTTTATTCAAAAACCGGTAGCCGATTATTTTGGCGTATTCCCGAACATGCTGGAGCTCGTCGGCCAGGGCGACAATATCCGCGCCGGTCACCGCGTAATGGAGCATTTTAGAAAGCGATTGGCTTATTTCGGCTATTTCCGGCGCGTTGCGGCTAATAGCCAAGCCACGGACACAGGCCAGCGTATTATATAAAAAATGCGGTTTTATTTGACTGCGATACGCCAATATCTCCATACGCTGCCGTTCCAGCACTTCCGCGAAGTATTGCTTCTCCTTCGCCAGCAGCAGGGCCGACTTTTCCTCCAGCGATTCGATCATACGGTTCATCGCGTCGGACATCAGCCAAAATTCTTCGTAGCGTTCATCCCCAGTCAGCTCAAATTTATTGACCGTACCGGACGCGCCGGGCCTCACGTTTTCGGACACCCCGCGCATATACTTTCCTATGCGGCTTATAGGCGCCAGAAAGCGCCTTGTAAGCGTCAATATAAACAAAAACACCAGCAGGGCGACGACCGCCGCAGTTACAACCGTAATTAACTGAACAAACCGCATCTCCTCCAGTACAATGTCTTTTTCAAACAACGACACAAGCCGCCAGCCTGTCCTGCCCAGCGCTGTTTCCATCACGACCAAACCGCCGCCGCTGATAAAATCCTCCCTGTTGTCCCGCCACGCGGCGTATCCCTCAGGAGGCACGGCTGTGTTTGACGCTATAAGCCGACCGCTGTCCGCGATAAAGACAATGTTGTTTGTATTGGCGTCGGCTGCCTCAAGCTGCCGTCGGATATAGGTCAAATCCATGGCAAGCACCGCCGCGCCGATTGTTTCCGCACGGTTCTGCGCGTTAAGCGCCTGTATCGGCGACGTTATGGCGTAAGAGGGCAGCACAATTCCAATGTATTGGTTTGGCGGGTATGTACTGGAGTATTGTATGCCGCCGTCCACAGGTATGCTGTCCAACTGAGTGATTACCTGGTGAGAGAAACCGTTTGCCGTCAAGAAGGCGCCTTCCCGGTCATAAAGCGTGAAGCCCAGCACATCATGCTGAACCAGGTTAATACTCGCGAACATGGTATCCACGTTCCGGAACAGCTCTATACGTTTCACGGGGTCACGTTCCTTTAAATACTGCTGTACCGGCGGGCTGTAACACAGCGAATATATGCTGCTTTCGACCTCGCTCAAGTAATAGGTAATGTTGTCCGCTATCTGCCGGTGCGAGGCGCGCAAAAACCTTTCGCTGTTTTTGAGCAGAATGCCGCGGACCACGGCGATTTGGACGGCGAAAGACGTGAGCATAACCGCCGCTACCGCCGCGCTTAGCCGCAGATAATGTTTCCGCACGCTCCGCTTAGTTTTTGTACACATTGTTGCAAACCTCCTCTGTCGGACAAAAAACATTAATATTCCAATTATACTAAGGCGCGAAAAGAAATGCACTTTTCACGCCGGTTGTTGGTTGCTCACACACGAAAACACTGAAAGATTTTTAGAAGATGTTTTCGTGTGTGAGTATAAAACCCCTGGAGCGCTGCCTTAAACCGCTGGCGGCGGCCCGCGCTCGCCTTCCTGCGCTTCACAGGCGCTGATTGGAAATTCTATTCGTTCACGTGTATGATTATAGCAAACTTTTGGCGATTATTCATGTCCTAATTTATCACGCCTTGAGTGTGTTGTGAATTTATTTATGCCCTAAGGTTTTCGTCTTTTCCTCTTTTGACCTTAATTAAAAATTGTGCTATACTCGCGGACGTTGAGGGTTGCCGTAGGGCGCGGGCGAACCCGGAAGCTCCGGTTGTTTGGAAAATGTATTCGTTCGCGAGTATATGTTATGGTTAAGTAAGGACTTATCCCTGAATAAAGCAGAATGGCTTAAATACTGGATTTTAAAACACAGAAATGGCGCAAAATCAGCATTCTTGTCTATTAAGGGATAGGCTAAGTTGCGGCAGAATAGGGAGGCGTTTTTTTGCAGCATATCAACCAGATTTTTGACAAAGTTTTTAAACGTATTTTAACCCTTTCGCACGTGGCGGTAATTAACTTTATTAACGCCTTGTACAATAAACAGTTTCCGTTGGACAGCAAGATCATCTACAACCAAACGGAATACGTCAGCGATAATCTTAAACGGACGCTGGCCGACACTATTATAACTCTGCTCCCTCCGTTTGGAAGCGCGGAGAAATTCCACGTCGAGATTCAGATTGATAACGACAATACTATTGTCATACGGGTATTTCAGTACGGCCTCGCAGAGGCGCTGAAACACAAAGCCGTTCGAGGCGGCAGAATAGTCCTGACGCTGCCCCAGCCGAAAATAATCTTTCTGGAGCATACGAAGAACACGCCGGACGAAGTAACGCTGGAACTGAACGTGGAGGGTCACGCGCTTCCCGCGTTCGAGTATAAAGTCCCGGCAATAAAGCTGCTGACCTATTCCGTTGACGAACTGGCGAAGCGTCACATGGTCATACTGCTGCCGCTGTATCTGCTGAAGCTGAGGCGTGAAATAATAAAGCAGCCCACAAAGGAAAACGCCGGCAAGCTGCGGGAGCTGATTGAAGCTATTATGAACGCCATAGACGCGGCCAGCGCCGCCAGGGACATCACAAAAGAAGACGCGCGTGTACTGAGACAGCTGCTAATTACTTTATACGACCATCTTTATGGGGACATCCAATTATTTAAAGAGGAGGCAGTGAATAAAATGATGACTGATCGCTTGGTGTTAGACTTGGATATTGCGGAAAGGCGCGGAGAAAGGCGCGGGGAACGACGCGGAAAAAAACGGCTCCGTAATGAGGTAGCGCTGGAAATGCTGAAAGCAGGGGAGTCCCTGGATAAAATCCTGCTGTTCACGCATATTTCAACAGAACGCCTCCAGGCATTGCAAGATAGCCTGGCGAAGAGCGAAAGCACTTTTAACTGAATTTTCTGAACTTTATTCCGGCCCGCCGCCTTGAACCGAGCTGCTAAGTACTTTATACGACCATCTTTATGGGGACATCCAATTATTTAAAGAGGAGGCAGTGAATAAAATGATGACTGATCGCTTGGTGTTAGATTTGGATATTGCGGAAAGGCGCGGAGAACGACGCGGAAAAAGGCGTGGGGAAAGGCGCGGGGAACGACGCGGAAAAAAACAGCTCCGTAATGAGGTAGCGCTGGAAATGCTGAAAGCAGGGGAGTCCCTGGATAAAATTCTGCTGTTCACGCATATTTCAACAGAACGCCTCCAGGCATTGCAAGACAGCCTGGCGAAGAGCGAAAGCACTTTTAATTGAGGTTCTCGCGGCTGGCTATCTCAAGGAATTTTCAAACACTCCTTAGGACGGTTTGAAGGACGTGTTTAAAAACTGGATTCCTATAGTCGAGCTTGTTCGACGAAGCGCGAAGCGTCGAGCAAGCTCGACTATCATTGCAGTGGTTTTATTCGAAATTTCGCGTTTTAAGGAATTTTCAAATACGCCCCAAGCAAAATTTGTGCCCGTTTACAGTAAAGAAGCGCGAAACGCCAAAAAGCCAGTTGCTTTTTGGCGTTTTTTTATTCGCCGGAAATCTACTGGCAGTGAAATGAAGAATGTATGCCGATAAGCCTTTCGAAATAACCCGCCCTGATTGGACAAAAAAACACAAAAATATTGCTAAAAACGCCATACCAATAAATTTCGCCGCACGCTATTATATCACACATCATTAAAAAACGCGCCACGCGCGTATAAAAAAGGAGGAAAAATAAATGTACAAAAAAATCAGGCTTTTCAGGCTTTGGCTGCCAGTTTTATTATCCTTGTGCCTGCTTTCCGCCTGCGGAAGCGCCAAACCCGCGGCCGGCACGCCGGAAACAGGCGCCGGCGCACCGAACGACGCGCCGGCCTCAACAAACGTTCCCATGCCGGCCTCAGCAGACACAACGGAAATTTCCTGGTTTCTATCCGTTGGTGTTGTACCCGGCAAGTGGGACACAAGCCAGTATGTCATGAAAAAAATTACGGAAGCCACCGGCGTGACGGTAACATCCACCACGCCTGCCGACGACGCGGACACAAAACTTAACCTGATGATTGTAAACGGCGACCTGCCGGACATCATCACCTTTACAAACGGAACGCTGATAAGGGATTTAATTGACGCCGGACTGGTGTGGTCTGTGGAAGAATTTTTCAACGCGTACCTGCCGGAGTCCCATTTTGTGTCCGGAGGGTTCCCGAACGACATCAAGCAGTCGCTTATAGCGCGGGACGGCGGATGGTACGCCATACCGAGCCACATTCTATCCCAGGATAACCGTGAAATCTGGGGGCTTAACGACGCTACCAGGGAACTTTGGCTTTCCACAGACTACCGTGAAAACCGCGGAGTTATTTTTAACAAGACCATTATGGACGACCTGGGCATAACGGAAGAGGATGTGCAGACAGAGTCCGGCGTACTGGCGGCCTTTGAGAAAGTAAAGAACGCCAACCTTACGGTGGACGGCGCCAGCGTATATACCCTGCTGGCCAACGGCAAGAATTTCAGCGGAGGCTGGCAAAGCGACGGCGGGACTACCGGAACTTTGGCGCTGTTCTTCGGAGGCATGCCTGTGGACAGCGCGGGCAATTATCAAAGCCTGTACTATAGCAGCCAATATAAGCGCGGCATAGAATTCTTAAACATCTGCGGACAACGCGGGTACCTGGAGCCGAACCAGTTCACGTTGGACGACGCGGCTTCTGAAGCGGCCTGCCGCACCGGACGGGTATTCTGCTTTATCGGGAACACAGCCAATACAGGTTTCGCGTATGCCGGCGAATGGTACACGCCAGGCCCGATACTTTCAGACGGCGGCGAATCCCCCGTGCTTGGCGTGACCACCACGGTAGGCAGGGGATGGCTGCAAACTTTTATAGCGAAGGATACAAAAAAACCGGAAGCAGTGGCGCGTTTCCTGGAATACATGAGTACGGAGGAAGGTCTGATGACTTGGGTCTATGGTGAGCCGGGCGTGGATTACGTAGAAAACGAGTACGGACTGTTGACAGCTACGGAAGAAGGCCGGAACCACGCGGACAACGCTTCGGTGACCGGGCTTGGCGCCTTTTGGGCGTTTGCGAATCAGAACTTTGACCAGCGATATATGGACCCCTCCAACGACGGCGGTATAGTGCCTCAATGCGCGTTCGGCACACACGAAAAGACCGTGGTTTATAACTCCACTGCTTTGGAACTGCCCAGCGGGTACATGGAAGCTAACCCTGACATGGTAGCCATAACCACAGAAATCCTGACCTACGCCCAGACAGAACTGGCCAATATTATTCTTCAGGCGGACGAGAACACATTTGAAAGCCGATATCAGGCTATGCTTGACCAGCTTAACACACTGGGCCTGCCGGAAGTGGACGCCTACATCAACGAGGCTGTCCAGAAAAATTATGAGACTTTCGGGTACAGGTTACAGGCGATTAATTGACAGGCGTTAAAGGGCGCCCGTTATGTTATTAACGCCGTGCGGATTGACGGATGTGGATATTACGCTTAACACTGCAATATAAAATTCTACTTAAATGGGCTTTATTGCCAATCTGTCGTATTTTATAGAGGTGTTGTCGTTTTCAGAATTCATGCTGTAGTGTTATTTGTCTTTTTCTTACTCGCGAACGTTAAAATTTGCCTATAACCTTACAGAGGCGAACTGCGTTCGCCCCTGCTTAGGAATGACGAAAGTATAAGTTACCAAACTTTTTCGGAAATGCGTTGAAACGTTCGCATTTCCTGTGAAAAAGTTTGGCGTTTAATTAATTCGTCATTCCTTATGGAAAATGTATTCGTTCGCGAGTATAAGTTCGCGCTGATGGGACTCATGCCCGATAGCCGAGTTCTTTCGCGCCCCAAGGTTTTAAGGTTTGCTTTTGGATTTTGATTTGCACTGTCCAGAAAGGAGGCGGCTATGACGAAACAACAGATATCGGTAGGCCGTGACGTAAAGACGCAGGTGGAATTGCACGGCATGTTGCTGCCTGGCACACTCTTGATGATAGTGTTCAGTATCGTGCCGCTGTTCGGCCTGCTTATCGCCTTCAAGAATTTTAAACCCGCCATGGGTTTCGCTGGGATTTTTACAAGCCCATGGAATCACTTTTCGAATTTCAAACAAATTTTCCGCAGTTCGCAGTTTGCCGCCATGATGCGTAATACGTTGGGCATTAACCTGTTCGGCACGCTGATTTCAATGACCGTCACCATAGCCTTCGCCATGCTGTTGAACGAGCTGCGCGGTCTCAGGTTTAAATCGGCGGTACAAACCGTGACCTACATGCCCCACTTTTTAAGCTGGGTCGTGTTCGGCGGCCTGTGCATCAATATCCTTTCGCCGGACGGCGGCGTGGTAAATAAAGCCCTGCTGGCTCTAGGGCTTGCGGACAGCCCTGTGCTGTTTCTGGCGGACCCGAAATATTTCTGGTGGGTGGCGATTTTTACCGGACTGCTGAAAGATATCGGCTGGGGCGCAATCCTGTACCTTGCGGCAATATCCGGTATAGACCCGGCTCTGTACGAGGCCGCCACAATCGACGGCGCGGGCCGGTTAAAAAAGATGCGTTACATCACCCTGACGGGCATGATGCCCACTGTTATGATTATGTTGATCTTCGCCGTGTCGGGTATGCTCAATAATAATTTCACGCAGATATACGTGTTTCAAAATGTGCTTAACATGCCGGCCAGCCAGGTTATAGACACATATGTTTACCAGATTGGCCTGCAGCAGTTTCAGTTCGGCATCGCTGCCGCCGTGTCGCTGACAAAATCGGTTTTCGCGCTGCTGCTGATGCTGCTGGCCAATTACGCGTCAAAGAAACTGACGGATTCTACAGGAATTTTTTGAGAAGGGGGTGTCCGCTGTGGTACATGGCAAGTCCGCATCAGAACGGATTTTTAACGCCGCCAACGTCTTGTTGATGACCATGCTGGCGCTGGCCACGCTTTATCCGTTTTATTACGCGGCAATCAATTCGTTTAACAGCGGCAACGCGATCTTGCGCGGCTTCTCGGCAATATGGCCCGACGAGCCTTCCGCGGCCAGCTGGCGCACCGTGCTTAGCGACGCCACCGTAGCAAGGGCCTTTGGTGTTAGTGCGCTGCGCACCGCCCTTGTAACAGCCGGGTCGTTGTTTATTACATCCATGTTTGCTTACGCCTATTCGCGCACTTATCTTGCCGGCAAAAAGTTCTACACCGCTCTTGGCTTTACCTGTATGTACTTCAGCGGCGGAGTTATCCCCTTTTTCCTGCTTATAAGCTGGATGGGCATGTACGACACTTTTGGGGTTTATGTCATACCCTCCCTGTTTGGCGGCTTTTATAACGTGATTATTTACAACGCCAATTTCAAGGCCCTGCCGGACTCGCTGTTCGAATCCGCCAAACTGGACGGCGCAAGCGAGCGCGCGATCTATTTCCGGATTGTCCTGCCGCTTTCCAAGCCGGTAATAGCCGCGCTGGGCGTGTTTACCGCCGTGGGTGTCTGGAACGACTTTACCGCGTCGTTATACTACACCCAAAACCCCGACTTGCAAACATTGCAATATTTTATTCTGAAACTCATACGCAGCTACAACGCCACCGAGCAGCTGGCGTCTTCCGCCATGGCGAACGACGCTGTTATCGCCAACCTGCTGAACAACGCCCGCGGCATGGGCGAGGCCAACTCAAAAACCATTGAGCTTGCAGCTATGATGCTTTCATCCCTGCCAATGATCCTTGTGTACCCATTTGCCCAGAAATTTTTTGTGCATGGAATGCTGCTGGGGTCGGTCAAGGAGTGAGTGCTATATCCAATCAGCGACGATAGCGTCAAAAATGGCTTTCTTGCTATTATAATGCTTGTAGAGCGACGGTGCTTTAATGCCCACCGCGTCGGCGATTTCGGCGACAGCGACAGGCCCGTAGCCTTTTTCCGAAAACAGGGTCAACGCTTCGTCTAAAATACGTTGCTTACGGCGGCGGCCTCGGCCAACGAATTTACCATAGAAAACCTTCCGGACGGCGGCGAATACACTGTGAGCGTAGCGGTACGCGACCCGGTTTCACGGAACGTGACTCCTCCGGCCGCGTCGAAGATTAAGAAATACCGCGCTGTGGAGGCCGCGCAGCCGGCCCTGACCTTTGGCGCGGTAAGGCGGGTAAGCCCCGGGACGGCCACTGTTTCGATACACTCAAACTGCGCGGGCGAATACTACTGTGTTATGGCCCCAGAGGGCAGCGG
>JAISYE010000013.1 GCA_031297485.1 Clostridiales bacterium | reverse complement strand
GAAAGGCGCATACCTTTTGAAATTGCCGCCAGCGACGACCCTTTTTACAGCGCAACCAATCAGGCGCGTTTGAAGCGGTCGCTGGACCAGCTTAACGCCGGCAAGGGAACCGTCCATGATCTAATCGAGGTGGATGATGATTAAATCATGGTCGGACGACGCATGGGAGGATTATCTTTATTGGCAGACGCAGAACAGAAAAACGCTGAAACGCGTCAACCAGCTAATCAAAGACATTGACAGGAACGCATATACCGGCATTGGCAAGCCCGAGCCCTTGAAACACGAATATCAAGGTTGTTGGAGCAGGCGAATTGACGAAGTGAACCGGCTGATTTACCGAATCGAAAGCGGTCGCTTGGAAATTCTGCAATGCCGGTCGCATTATGACGATAAATAGGAGTATGGAAAATCCGTACTCTTATTTTTTTACGCGTTCGGCAGAAAAACCCAACCCCGCATAATGCAAACGGCGGGCTCGTCCTCGCGGGAAATCAGATTGAAAACGCAATCCGCGTACACCGTGCGAATATCGTCAATATCCATTTCAAAGGTTTTATAAAATGATACCGCCGTATATGAGCGGATTGGTAACTGGAATCTCAATGACCGCGCCATCTGTCAGTATGGAAAACGGAATGGATACGTCCAGCAGTTCATAGCCCGCCACGGTGGAGAGTTCCCGCAACTCGTAAGCGCCGTAATAGAGCGCGCCGCTCGCTGCCGTGCCCTCCTCGCCGGTCGTAAGCTCGGCAACCTTGCCGCCATCCTTGTAAATGCCGGACACGACGCCGGAAAGGGGCTCGCCGCCGTCGCCCGTTTTGATAACCTTGACGCAGCCGGTTATCCGGGGATTGATAACCGTAATCGGCACCGTCACGTTGTTTTCCGATATGGTAACAGGGTGATGCCCTGTATCGGCTGTATAGCCGGGAATCCCGGCGAGCTCCACAAGGTAATAGTCGCCCGCGTTAAGGATACCGCTCGTGGCGGTTCCGTCCGCGCCGGTTGTCATTTCCTGTTAGATTTGCGTCAGAAAGACGCGTCACATATTGCTTGCGCGATTCACGCAGACGCGGATTATTTTCTGACTACCGATAAGAAAATTCTAAACAAACCGATAACGAAAATCATAGCAGTGAACCCAGTCAACTTTGTGAGGATGTATTTTAACGCAGAATGAAACCGTGTTGAAACGCGAGGGCTTACGCATCCTTGCCGAGGGTTTGGGACTTGCCGCTGCCGAGCGGTTTATAGTGCTGATGCGCCGCGATCCGTTCAACTATACCGAGTGGCAGAGAGAACTTTTCAAAGACGTACCGCTTGACAAGTTTCTGAAAGACGCTGACAGGTATCGCCACGAGGTTACAGCAAAAACGTAAACCTTCGTTTTGTGCGAAAACGGCAGCTTGTAAAATCGCAAAATAGGGGCGTGTTTCATTTTCAGGGTGAATCAGCAGACGCGTTATTACATAAATTTGTCTACTGATTAAGCCCAAAAATAAGAAACACACCAAAATCGGCGTGTTTCTTATGATGTAGACACATATTATTCCAGCGGGCGCAAATTTCCGCGTGGATTCAAGTTTTAAAGACGTTCATGGGAATAACTGTGCCTGCTGATTCGCCTCGAAAATAAAACACGCCAAAAAATCCTTGATGTCTTTATTAATTCTTGTCGTCACGCCTGTTTTTATCGTTTTTTGAAGTCAGTGAAGAAAAAGCCGCTCCAAAAGTAATGCCCAGCGCAACCCCTACAGGCACATTACTAAAAACCGCCCCTAATGCCGCGCCAACGCAAAGGCCCAACGCAACACCCAAGCCCAGACCGACACCGTTTTCTTTTCCGTTGGCAATGTTGTTCTCCTCTTTCTTGAAATTCTCGTTCATATTCATGCTCCTTTGCCATTCATTATACTCGCGAAGGTTGAGATTTGCCGTAGGGTGCGGGCGAACGCGGTCCCGACCCTGCAGTCCGCCCGCGGTTGTTTGGAAAATGTATTCGTCCGCGAAGTCCATGTCCTCCGTCAGCATTTGACGGGAATTCTCTGCACTGCCACGAGGAGCACCGCGCCGACTAAGGCTATCGCTCCGGCTGAAATCGGCAAGTGCGCCGAAAGCGGCAGCTGCAGTCTTTCGACCGCAATCATCCCATGAAACATCGCTGCCGCGCAAATGGTACCCACACAAATCGGTACGCCGCGCATATACTGAAACCCCACCGCCGCCGTCCAACCCACGAGAAACGCCAATGCCCCGTATAGCGCGGGGACAAGCAGGGCCAGAGGCGAGAACACGTTCTCAATAATCAGCATAGGCGCTCGCAGAAGCGCGAAACACAGGGACAGCAACGCTCCCGCCGCGAATATCCCAACCGCGAATTGCTTGCGCGTCACTCCGACCGCCAAATAGTGAGTAAAGTACACGAGCGGGCAGACTATGCCGAGTACGAGCATATAGAACCGCGTCGATATGGCGGATATGACCGTGAGTGCCACGTCACCGTCAACACCGGCCGCCTTAAAGACGATTTGCAGAACCAGTATTACGACGGCGAACACCCCGGCATACCACAGCGCGGATATGCCCAGACGCCTGAACAAGTCACGAAAGACGCTCAGCGTCACTTTATCTCTCACTGTTAATCCCTCCCGTCAGTTCGATAAACAGATCCTGCAATGTCGGGCTTTCGGAATCGAGCCGTTTTTGACGCAGAACGTCACAATTGTCGAATACCGCGATCTTGCCCTTGTCGAGTATCAGCACCTCGCCGAAAAGGTTTGACATATCGTTGATGTAGTGTGTGGAAAAGAGTACCGTGCGCGGGTTCTGCGTGAAATCGTCAAGAATCTCGCTGACGAACCTCTTACGGAAGGCGGCGTCCATACCAAGATACGCCTCGTCGTAAATCGTCACCTCACAGCGGCTGCTAAGCCCGACCACGGCGCGGACAGCGGCGCGCTGCCCGTGGCTGAGGTTCTCCATCGTCTTTTTAAGCGGCAGTTCAAAGCGTTTCACAAGTTTTTGCGCGTAAATTTCGTCCCAGTGCGGGCGGAACGCGGCGGCTAATTTCAGCGTATCGCGAACGGTAAAACCGTTGTTTTCCTCATTTTTGTCGGCAATAAAAGCGATTTTTGGCATAATCGCCGGATTTTCATACGGGTCCTCGCCAAACACGCGCACTTCGCCGGAAGTCGGACGACGGTATGCCGCGAGCAGAGCGAGCAGCGACGTTTTGCCCGCGCCGTTGCGTCCGAGTACGCCGCATATTGTGTTTTCTTTCAACGTGAAGCTTACACCGTCGAGCGCAAGTTGATTTTTGTAGCGCAGAGTGACATTTTTGCACTCAATCATAGCTTTACCCCTCCGTGGCCGGAACGTCCGGCCAAATTTCGTCAATCATCGCGTGAAACTCGCCAAGTCCGATTCCGAGCGCAGCGGCAAGCCGGACAAGTGGTTCAAGCCTTTCTTTACGGAAACTATCGCCGAGCCGCTTTCGCAGGCGTTCCTGCGCCCCGGGCGCCACAAACATTCCCTCGCCCCGTTTCTTGTACAGAATTCCCTCGTCAGCGAGCAGTCCCACGCCTTTCATCACTGTCATCGGATTGACTTCCCACAGCGCAACGAGCTGGCGGTTTGAGGGGATTTGCGCGTCGGGCGTGAGCGTCTCGTTCAAAATATCCTCCTCAATTGCCGCTTTAACTTGCTGAAAAATTGGGCTGTTGCCATCAAGTGCGGTTCTCACAGATTTACCTCCTTGCTGTTGTGTAGCTGTGTTATACATTAGTATAACACCACGAGGACACTTTGTCAAGAGGTTTTAAAAAATCTTTGCTTGCCATAATACAGGAAAAACACACCCAATGTTTACCAGCCATTGATTTGATTGGGTCGGGCATTTTGTCTCAAAAAAAGCAGAACATTTTTTGCCCCTCAGACATTGATAAATCAAGGTTTCCACAAAATTGATGCGTTTCTCCTGAAAAGTCTTTGCTTACCGTATTGTACTCGCGTTTCAATCCGCATTTGGCTGGGAACCCAAACGTCGCCCAAAGCAGAGTTGCGGTATCCAAACAGTTCGGGATTACCAAGGTGATTAACAGAAAGGCGAAATGCTGTCCGGCGGTATGCAACGTCGGGCGCAGCGCAAAAGAGATTCTGCGCGGTCCAAAACACATATTGCGTCATGTCACTCGCAGACAATAGCCTTTGTCGGACACTTGCCGGCGCAGTCGCCGCACAGTTCGCACTTGCCGTAGTCAATCCGGGCGACAAACTCGTTCACATGAACCGCGTCGTACCCGCAGGCTCTTTCGCAAATCCGGCAGCCTATGCACCCCACGGAGCAGTTTGCGCGCACAGCCTTTCCATTGTCGCGGGAATTGCACGCGACGCGGACGTAGTTGTCATAAGGCACCATCGCAATAAGCCCTTTCGGGCATTCCTGCACACATACGCCGCAGGCCGTGCATTTTTCCCTGTCAACAACCGCAACCCCATCCACAACGGTAATCGCGCCAAAGCGGCAAACCCGCGCGCAGCTTCCCGAGCCGAGACAACCGTACCCGCACGCCTTCGGGCCTCCGGCCGCCAGATGAGTTTCCGCGCGGCAGTCCTGCATTCCAACGTAATCGTACCAGAACACGCTTGTATTGCTGTTCCCATTACACCTGACAAAAGCTACCATGTGCCTGCCTATTTCCACGGCCAAGCCCACTATCTCTGAAATTTTACGCGCGGACGCATCCCCGCCTACGGGACAGGCGTTCGGCTTAGCCTTACCTTCCACAATCGCGGCCGCCAGCGCGTCGCACCCGGCAAAGCCGCACCCGCCGCAGTTAGCCCCTGGCAGCGCGTCCCGCACTAGGGGTATGCGCGGGTCCTCGTTCACTTTAAACTTAACGCCGGCGTATCCCAGACCCAGCCCGAACAGGAGCGCCAGGCCCCCCAAACTTAAAACAGGATATAGTATACTTAACACATCCATTGCGCGCCTCCTTACCCTATCAGGCCGGTAAAGCCCAAGAACGCAATCGCCATAAGCCCGGCGGAGAGCAGAGCCTCAGGGAACCCGCGGAACACGGCAGGGATATCGGCATATTCGATACGCTCGCGAATACCGGCCAGCAGCACAATTACCAGCATAAATCCCAACCCGCCGGCAACGCCGTTTACTACCGCCTCGAGAAAATTGTAGCCTTCGGTTTTATTAAGAACCGTCACGCCAAGCACAGCGCAGTTGGTGGTAATAAGCGGCAGATAAATGCCCAGCGCCTGATACAGGGGCGGGCTGCTCTTTTTTATAAAAATTTCAACCAGCTGCACAAGAGCGGCAATGACCAAAATAAAGGCTATATTATAAAGGTAGGTAATATTCAGCGGCACCAAGATATAGTAAAAAACCAAGTATGTTACAGCCGAGGCCAGCGCCATAACAAATGTAACAGCAATGCCCATGCCCACGGCGGTTTCGATTTTTTTCGACACTCCCAAAAACGGACAAGTACCCAAGAACTTGGCCATGACAAAGTTATTTACAAAAATTCCGCCCAAAAAAATCGCCATAAGATTCATTGAGAACCGCCCCTTCCGCGTAAATAATTAAGCAGCGCCATAAGACATGCCAGCGTGATAAAGGCCCCGGGCGGCAGCAGCATAATGGTCATTCTTGGGAACGAGCTGTCCAGAATCCTCAGGCCGAACCAACTTCCGTTGCCTAAAAACTCGCGTACCGACCCGACTATGAGCAGTGCCGCCGTAAAACCCGCGCCCATGCCCACGCCGTCAAACACGGATGCGGCCAGCGTGTTCTTTGCCGCGAAGGCTTCCGCCCGCGCCAATATAATGCAATTAACCACAATAAGCGGAATAAATATGCCAAGGGACGCGTTAAGCTGGGGCAGAAAGCCCTCCAGCAACAGCTGTACAATTGTCACAAAGGATGCGATAACGACTATATAGCATGGTATCCTCACTTTGCTCGGGATAAAATTCCGCAGAAGCGATATAAAAAAATTAGAGCAAACCAGCACGGCGGTTGTCGACAGGCCCATGCCTATAGCGTTTGTCGCCGAAGTCGTCACCGCCAGGACAGGGCACATGCCCACTACCTGAACAAAGGTCGGGTTCTCGTCCAGCAATCCGTTTTTAATAATTTTCCCCGGGTTCATCGCGCACCTCCTGTCAGAAATTACTGTTGTAAAATGCCAGCGCCTCGTTTACGCCGTCCACCACCGCGCGGGTGGTTATAGTCGCGCTGGTAATGGCCTGAATCTCATTCTCGGCCGTGGAGTCGGATTTTGTCACCGCAAGCTGCCCGCGCTTGCCCACAAACCGCGCGCCAAACTCTTTGCCCGCTGCGTTGGCGCCCAGCCCCGGGGTTTCCGTCTGTTTAACTATCTTTATTCCCGCTACCGCGCCGTCTCTTATTGCCACCAGCATTTCAATTTTATCAGAAAACCCCTTGGGCGCTACTTTTACTATAACCCCCGCAACTCCCTCGCTGTAGTAGCCCACTGTTACCGCGCTTATGGCGCCGGTCAGCGGCATGTCCTGTTCGTCAAAGTCTTTCGCCTGGGGCAGCAGCTCGGCCATGGCGGCAGCCGTGGCCCGGGCCTGCTCCGCCGCGATAGGACCCTTGGTCACTTCGTATACAACACCCAAGCATACGGCCGCCACAGCGGCTATTGCAAACAGCACAAGGCCAGGGCGCAGAATATTTTGTTTAAAATCAGTCACGAGCGCGCCTCCTTTACAGTGGGACCGGAAGTTCCGGAGGTGCCGAAGACACGCGGCTTAGTCAGCCGGTCGATAAGGGGCACGGCCAGGTTCATCAGCAGAATGGAATAACACACGCCTTCGGGATAGCTGCCGTAGGTGCGTATGATAAAGGTAAGCAGCGCGCAACCAAGCCCCATGATAATCTTGCCAAGGGGCGTAATGGGAGAGGTAGCGTAGTCGGTAGCCATGAATAACGCGCCCAGGAGTATTCCGCCCGTAAGTATCTCATACAGCGGCAGTCCGGTAAAAAGGCCCTGGCGTCCGAATATGAACGAGAGCAGCCCGAACAGCCCCAAGTACGAAACTGGAATATGCCAGGATATCACCTTTCGTAAAATTAAATACAGACCGCCCAAAATTATGAGCGCGGATGAAGTCTCCCCCATAGAGCCGGCGACGCTGCCCAGCAGCGCATTGAGGTAATCCGCGGACTGCGGCGTAAACACCCCTTCTTTAAGCAGCGCCAGCGGAGTCGCGGAGGACACGGCATCCGGCCCTGAAGCCCCGATCAGGCTGCGCACAGGCGCTACCCAGCCGACAGTATCGCTTGTGAAGGAAGTTTGAAGGAACGCGCGCGCCAGCAGCGCAGGGTTCATGAAATTCTGACCCAGGCCGCCGAACAGCTGTTTGACTATGACAATCGCCACAAAGGCGCCGACAGGCGGCAGCCAAAAGGGCACGGTAACAGGCAGGTTAAGAGCCAGCAGCACCCCTGTAACCGCCGCGCTGCAATCCCTTATAGTATAGGGTTTGCCTGCCAGCCGCTCGTACATCATTTCAAAGATAAGGCACCATGCTACGCACAGCAGTATTATAAACGCCGCCCTGAACCCGAAATAGTACACCGACGCCAGGGTTGCCGGCGCAAGCGCCACCAGCACGTCGGCCATTACTTTCTCTATTGAGTCTTCAGAGCGGACATGAGGTGTGGACGAAACGATTAACTTCGTATCGCTCATTCTACGCTTCCTTTCTCATTTTATTTTTTCCTTTTTGCCAGCACTTCCCGCTTCGCCGCACGGATAGACTGGGCCAAGTGCCTCTTGGCCGGACAGCTGTAAGAACACGTGCCGCACTCCATACATTCCAGGCCGCCGTCTGCGCAAAAGGCGTCCAAGTCGCCGCGGATAACGCTTTGGTTAAGCATATAGGGCATCAGGTACATGGGGCACTGGCTTACGCACTTGCCGCAGCGGATGCAGTTCCGCTCCGGCGGAATAACCGCCTCTTCCTCGGTAAAGCACAAAAAAGCGGAGGAAGTCTTTACAATAGGGACATCCAACGTGAACATGGACACTCCCATCATCGGCCCGCCTGAAATCATCTTTACCGGTTCCTCGGCAAAGCCGTCTATAGCGTCCATCAAGTCGCGGTAGGTCATGCCCAGCCGGACTTTATAATTTCCCGGGCGCTTAACCGCGCCGCCGGTAACAGTCACAACCCTGCGCATAAGAGGCCGGCCGCGCACAACAGCCCGTTCCACCGCCACAACCGTATCAACGTTATTGACAACGCACCCCGAATCAGCCGGCAATGTGCCGGAACGGACCTCGCGGCCGGTGCAGGCGTAAATCAATTGTTTCTCGGAACCCTGCGGGTATTTCGGCATAAGCTCCATAACGGTAATGTCCGGAAAATCCCTGCACTTCTTCTTTAATATGTCTATCGCGTCCATTTTGTTTGTTTCAATACCGATTATGCCTTTCGAGCCCGGATGCAGTGACAGGATTATCCGCAGGCCGGTTATAAGCCTGTCTGTTTCTTCCAGCAGCAGGCGGTGGTCGTTTGTAAGGTACGGCTCGCATTCCGCGGCGTTTACTATGCAGTATTCGATTTTTTTATCCGGCGGAGGGTTAAGTTTTATGTGCGTCGGGAAGCCCGCGCCGCCCATTCCCACTATGCCGGCCTCTTTTATCAGCCCGATAATCTGTTCTTTTGAAAAACTCCGAAAATCCGGGTTGGGCTTAAGGTCCGGCCACTGCTCATGCTTCCCGTCGTTTTCCACCACAATACCCTTGCAGCGCGTACCAGACGGCGTAAGAATATCGCGTATTTCTTTCACAACACCTGACACGCTGGCATGAACCGGCGCGGAAACAAAGGCGTCGGACCCTGCGATTTTCTGCCCCGCCAATACCCTGTCCCCGGGCGCCGCCAAAGGCTCGCAAGGCGCCCCGATGTGCTGGGAGCACGGATAGATTAATTCCGCACCTAGCTTGGGCAGGATCACTTCTATCGGCTTGGAATTTGTACGTTCCTTTTCTGTGTGTGGGTGAACGCCGCCTATAAATGTATGCAAACGAAAAACGTCCAACAGCGCCATTTATTGCCCTCCTTAAATATTCGCAAGCTCAAAACCAAAATTTAAATAATTAAGAGTCAAAAATTATTTGCCAAAATGTAACGCCCGATTTCCACAAAAAATACTATAATATTATAGCACAAAATACATTCATTGCGCTATATGAAAAATAATGAAAATACAGGGGTACTGTTCAATGCAAAAAAAATATCACACCTATAATATCCGCGGCTTTGCGAAGTCTGTGACGGCAGGCTTTATGATACTATGAAAGGTATGATAGATGGTTTATGGCGCGTTGATTTTTTAGTATCAAACTGCCGCGATACCTGATGGCTGTACTGTAAGCAGTTCTATTGTGTCGCCGTTACCGTCACAAAATTCAACCTCGTAAGCCAAGGATGGATTATTGCAGACCATAACGATAGTGCCGACCATTCTTTATGGACACGCTTTGAAAGGTTTCGGGCGGCTTTTACTACATCAAGTTCTTTAAGCATACTAAGGAATTTTCAAACACGCCTTAGGGAATCAAAATCTGCGTTTTGGACGAACTGAATTAAACGCAAGCGTGAAAAATGCGTCGCAAATAAAATAGGATGATTTAGTTGAAATTGCGATAAACGTGTCTGCAATAGCGCGTTTTTTGTCGCCTATGAGCTGCCTTTCTATCTTGTAATCATTTCCAAAATTTTTTCAAAAAGGATATTGACAGATTTTCTATATCTGTTATATAATAAGTATAACAGATATAGGAGGTGACTGAATGCTGATCAAAATTGACACCTACGCGGAGAAACCCATATACGAGCAGCTACGCGACAGCATTATCCTGGGGATAGCGTCAGGAGAGCTTGCAGAGGGCGAATCGCTGCCGTCGGCGCGTAACCTTGCCGCTGACTTAGGCGTGAACTTTCATACGGTCAATAAGGCTTACGACATCTTGCGCGCCGGGGGCTATATTGTGATGGACAGGCGCACGACGGCAATTGTCGCGCCCAAAAAGACGCAGGGCGGAATCTCCGCAGCACTTGCCGAAAAGCTCGCGATGTGCGCGGCAGAGGCAATCTGCAACGGCATTGACGAAAGCGCGTTCGCTGAAGTATGTGCCGAAAGTTACAGAAAAATTAAGGGAGAAGGAATATCCAATGAGTGAGCTTAATGTTTTCCTGTTCGTGACGAATATTTGCGCCGTGTTGCTGTGCGGCGCCTTACTGCCGATAACGCCGCTGCTGACGCGCAAATCGTTCCTGTTCGGCGTAAAAGTACCGCCGGAGGCTCAGAACACCGACGAGGCAAAGGCATTGAAGCACAGCTATATCACGATAACGATAATTGGCGGGACAGCCGTTCTCGCGGCTTCGATATGGCAGTATATCGCCGCGCCGAACCACACCATTTACGCCGTGATGTTCTTCCCGTTAGTGCTGATAGCTGTGCAATTCGCAGCGTTCGTGCCAAACCACAGCAAGGCGTTAGCATTGAAGTCGCGTCTTGGTTGGAACGTTTCCGAAATCAAATATGCGGACACTAAAACGTCATTCACACGCGGAAATCTGTCCGCTATGCCGCATTGTTGGTACGTCATATCGCTCATTATGGTGTTCGCGTCATTCGTCATTGCCTTGGTGAGATACCCATCCCTGCCCGACCCAATACCCACACATTGGGATTTCAATATGGAACCGAATGGTTGGTCGCCGAAAACACTTGGCGCGGTGTTGTTAATGCCTGTCTTCAACATCGTAATGGTCGGGGTTATGTGGCTCACCGGGGTGCTTATCGAGAAAGCGAAGCTGCAAATCGACCACAAGGAACCCGCGAAGTCATTCGCCCAACACAAGAAATACCGTCGCCTTATGGGTCACGGCATAGGCGTCTTGGCTGCCGCTTTGGCCGTAATGTTCTTCATTTTGGGATTGCAAACGGTTTTTGCCGAATTTACCGCGCCTATGTGGCTGACCTTGGCAATAGTGATAGTTCCGGCTATTCCTGTCTGCGTTATCTCCGTTAGAGCGGGGCAAGGCGGTACGTTGCTGAAAGTAAACGCCGCGGAAATAACCGCCGCAGCAAACGGCGACCTAACGGGTAATAACGCGATGAGCGACGATAAGTATTGGGCGTGGGGTTTGTTCTACCACAACCCAGGCGACCCCGCCTGTTTTGTCGGCAATCGCTTTGGCGGCAATATCGGTTTTAACTACTCGCGGCTGCCTGTGAAAATCGGCGTAACGATTGGCATTGCGGCTCTTATCGCAAGCTATATTTGGATGCTTATGCTGTTTCAAGCCTTGATTTAAACGAATGGGGATATGAAAATGAAGCGAATTTTAATATGCTGCGCTATGGCGTTAAATGTTTTGTTGTCGGCTTGTACGCCGACCTCTCCCGCTGTTGAGGATATGCCCGCCGATGTACTGCCAACAGTCGAAACGGCGGCACGGCAAACAGTCGCGGATTTAGCTTCGGGCGATTACGCCGCAGTTACAGCGCGCTTTGATAAGACAATGGCGGAATCACTTCCCGCGGATAAGCTGAAAGAGGCGTGGGAAACGACTGCCGGCGAGGCGGGAAGTTACGCGGAAATCGTGTCTGCGGAGAGTTTTATGCAGGAGGGATATTACATTTGCCTTGTCACAACACGCCACGAAATCAAAGGCATTGTGTCACGCGTGGTATACGGCAAGGATATGCAAATTGCGGGGTTGTTCTTTAGTTACACAGAGAATAAATCGGAATTGACGGAAACTGAAACAACCGTAACAATCGGCGCAGAGTACCCTCTTTACGGCGTTTTGGCCTTACCGGGCGGCACAAACAAAGTCCCCGCCGTCGTGCTCGTTCACGGTTCGGGTCCGAATGATAAGGATCAAAGCGTTTACGGCATAAAGGTTTTCAAAGACATCTCCGATTATCTTGCGGCGAATGGCGTTGCAGTCTTGCGCTATGATAAACGCACCTACACCCACGCCGCGAAACTCTCCTCAGATATTACGGTTGAGGGCGAAACAATTGAGGACGCAATACTCGCGGGGAAGTTACTCACGCAGAACGGGCGTATTGACAGTACAAAAATCTATGTAATCGGACACAGCCTCGGCGGTATGCTCGCGCCGCGCATAGTTGACGAATCAAGCGGCGTGTTTGCCGGAGCGGTGATTATGGCAGGCAGTCCGCGCAGTTTACTTGACATAATCTACGACCAAAATATGTATTTCATCTCCCTCGCCGATGAATCAGAGCGTGACGCGCTGACTAAACAGGTTGAGGACGCAAAGCCATATTATGGTCTGCCGCAGGGGTATATCGACGAAATGGACGCGCACCCAGCGAGCGATTATCTCACGGCAACCGATAAGCCGTATATGATTCTGCAAGGCGGCAGAGACTTCCAAGTATCGCCGGAAAAGGACTTCGAGGCGTACAAACAGTTTGCCGGCGGCAAGAGCAATTTTGAGTTCCGGCTCTACGATAATTTAAACCATTTATTCACGGTATCGACTATGGGCAGCCCGACGACCGACGATTACATCGCGGGAACCCACGTTGATAATGCGCCCCTTGAGGATATTGCAGAGTGGATTAAAGCGAGGTAGCGTTTTTCAGTATTTGACCTGCGGGGAAAGGAATATCCATTCTTCGCAGGAATGAAATTTACGCGAAGGCGGGGGACAGGGTTAGTGTAACGGGTCACACCCTGATCTGTAGGGGCGAACTGAGTTCGCCCGACTGCATTAATACACGAAAACAATTACAACAAAACACAGGGACTCCCAAGCCTGCCTTCATTTTTCAATGGCTCGATAAACTTACCGTTGGAAAATTCGCCCTCATAGATCATTCCGTTTGCCAATGTTAATTTCCCGTGGCCGTAGTACCGGCTATCAAAGAATTCACCCTCATATACATTGCCGCTTGCCCACGATAATTTGCCCTTGCCTTTATATTTGTCATTAGCATACTCCCCATTGTAGACAGTTCCAGTGTCATACTTTATAAGCGCAACACCTCTGGCAAATTTTCCGCCGCAAAACTCACCCTCAAAAAACGCGCCGTTTTCGAAAGTTTTCTTGCCGGCAGCAAACTCCCCATTCTTAAATTCGCCTTCGCAGCAAGTGCCGTTAGGGCGGGTAAGTTTGCCTTTGCCGTGACACTTTCCGCTGTCGAAAGTTCCGATGTATACGCTGCCGTCGGCATATGTTAATTTGCCTTGACCTTGCTCATAACAGTGACCACTAGCGCCAACCACATCAGTCTCAAGAGCGCGCGCGCCGCCTTCGTAAAAGCCACCGTTAGAAAACTTGGAATACATCGTTCCGCCGACAAAGTTATTGTTCTTAAATACTCCTTTGCACCAAGACCCGTTGGCGTGAGTAAACAAGCCCATCCCATTGAGTATAGAACCATTAGGCAAACTGACAAAATCGCCTACGTATATGTCGCCATTGGCATAATTCAGTTTCCCCTTGCCGCAAGGCGCGCCATCTTTCACTTCTCCAGTGTAGATATCACCTTTGAGGAACTTGATAGTTTGAGTGCTTTTAACCATACATATTTCCTCTTTTTCAACAGGTTCGGTTATAACTTTCTCAAGATAGTCCGCGAGTTTTACCTGTTCGGCATAGTGCGCAATTTATTCTTCTTTTCCAAACGTAATTAAAATACTGCATCCGAAAGCGTCATCGCCCGAAAAAACAGCAGTTGTGATGAGTTTCCAACCCTCCTCCGCCCGTTGATTAGCCAACTCATCAATACGGGAAACTTGCTTTTCGTCGATACTTTTACCAACTATCTTATAAGGTATTTTCAAAATCTCGCTCTTATACTTAAGCATCAATATCACCTCCTTATCCTTCTGAATTTCCACGGAAACTCGAAACCTTTTTGTAGATCCAGCTCATGGATTGTGGATAACTCTACCACCTTCGCAAAAACCATTGAGCGTCATCTCAATTTTGTCAAAAGATTACGCAAGCTAATTTGTGCGCTTTTGTTACAAAATTGTTTCCGTGAATACTCCTTCTTAATCAAACATTTTACCATACAACACTCCCTTCTTTAATCAAGCTTCCTTATCCGGCACCATCCTTTTGCCTTAGTATATCGCTGCTTATGATATTTGTAAATAGCAAGATTTTATATCTGCACCCGTTTCGCACGGACTTGATTGACAAATGTATTCGCTCACAAATATAATTATCACTTAGAGAGTCAGAGATAGCAGCATTAAAAGGAGGTTGATTTTATGCAGGATATTGAGTTCAACGGTGAATTCGAGGATGAACCCGGACTTTGCTCTATTTGCGGTGGCGATTCCGTACTTACCGGATGGAACGAAGAAAATGACCTGTGCCGGTTTGAATGTACCGATTGCGGCAGTATAATAATCGTTGACAGCGAGTACAATGAAACCATACTCAAAGGTGAGAAGAGGGACTGGGTGACCTATTTAAAAGAACATTTAGTATTCCCCTTTGACGCGCGCATTGATGAGGTCCAAGGGCATGCGCTGTTTGAGGAGGGACCTCTTCGATACGGGGACAAGGTGGTTGTTAAAAAAATAAGCGGGGAATTTGGCATGCACAACATTATAGCCGACATTAAAAAAGGCACAGAGACGTTCCGATTCCCGCTTTGCGATCTTGCTGCTGAAGACAAAAAATCTCCCAATCACTATGTTTTGGACCATTACAGGACCTGGTCTGCGAATTGCTAGGACGTGTTTGAAAACTGGATTCCAGCGCGAAATTGCGGCGGTTTCATTCGAAATTTCGCGCTTCAAGGGATTTTCAAACACGCCTTAGTAAGAATATGCTGCATGGGCATTGCTGGCCTGACCATATGAACCCTGCGGCGTTTAACCGCAGAAATACTCTCCGCGTGGCGTTCCTTAATATATGCGCGAACGTTGAGATTGGCCCTACGGGCGGGCGAACGCAGTCCGCCCCCCCCCTAGGGCGTGTTTGAAAACTCCTTAAAATGCAAAATTTCAAGTAAAAACGCTCCAATTTTGCGCTGGAATCTAGTTTTCAAGCAGTCCCTAACGAGCACCGATTTGTCTGTGAATACGTTTAGAAAATATATCCCCGCGAGTATAACTGCGTTCCAGTTCCGCAGCCCCTCTGAACAGCGTCAGCTTCCGGCATAGGCCGTGTCTGTGTTTTCCTTTTGACTGTTGTATGGCACTTCTATATTAAGCCCGTTCAAACCCTCCTCGATATTGCCCTTAATCCATTCCATCACAGAGGGTTCGTCCAGCGGCAAGCCGTCCAGCACTTCCTTAACCTCGGCCATGTCCAGGCAGTACTCTCGTCCTTGCCCGGAAGCGCTGATATATTGGTGGATATATTTAAGGTTAATATCCGGGTTCATTATCGCCAGAACGTGAATGGTGTTAGCCATGTCACCCAAAGGCGGGCGGTCTATATTATCGTAGTCCATTTGCGCCTTAATTGCGGTGCCCAGCCCTACCTGGCTGGATATTTCCAAAAAGCCCCCGCATTGCAGGCAGGTCTGCTCCAACATGGGAATGCCCAGCCCTACTTTCCGCGTTGTACGGGATGTTGTAAACGGGTCGCGCACTTTTTCCACAAGTTCCGGCGACATGCCGCAGCCGTCATCGCTGACTGAAAAACTCAGCTTATTCGCCCGCAGGTCCTCGCAAACGCGCACTTCCACATTGCGCGCGTCAGCGCGCACACTGTTCTGCGTTATATCCATTATGTGCATCGAAAGTTCACGCATCATGGGGCCACACGCCTCCTTTTTCGCGTAACGTTTACCTAACGGTGAAATGTCCGTTGGTGAAGTGTCCGTTGGTGAAATGCCGCGAAAACATAGTACTGGCGAACGCGGTCCGCCCCTGCAACGGGACGCTTCACCGTTAGGCTGAAAACAAAAAGAGCTTATGCAAGCTCTTTGTTGTCAGGCATGTAAACGGCATGTATACTCACGAACGTTGAGATTTACCGCCTTAGAACCACCGCACTTCACGCGCAAGAGATGGGGGCTGGGGACGAAGTCCCATAAGCGCGAACTTAAGAAAAAAATAAACAATCCCTTTTCTTAAGAAGGCTGTACCCGCATCAAAAAGCGTTGTCCTCGCCGCCCTTAAGATGGGGTCTGGGGATGAAATCCCCAGCGGGGTTTGGGGCAGAGCCCCTAACGGTGAACTGTCCGTTGGTCTTAATCTTTTGACCTTCCCCAAGCCTTAAGTTCGCGCCGATGGGACGAAGTCCCCAGCGAGGTTTGGGGCAGAGCCACACGGTCTTAGGTTTTCATGTTTGGCAAATGTATTCGTTCGCGAGTATAGGAGCGAACTGGGTTCGCCTGCGTTATGTTTACATGCCGTATTTTTTCTTGAATTTTTCAACGCGGCCGCCGGCCTCTACCAGCAGCTTCTGGCTTCCCGTAAAGAACGGGTGGCATTTTGAACACACTTCCACGTGTATTTCGTTCTTTGTGGACCCGGCTACAAACTCGTTCCCACAGTTGCAGCGAACCTTGGCTTGAAAATACTTCGGATGTATGCGGTCTTTCATTTCATTCACCTCTTTCAATTCTAGGAGCGAGCGAACACAGTCCCGCCCCTGCTGAACACCGGAAGTTCCGGCCCGGCGTCTCTAACATCAGTATACCACTCACTCTCCGGCATATCAATCGTTTTTTTTCGGAAGTTCCTGCCCCAGCGAGATTACCTATATTATATATTTTACATTTTTTTGCGGACGGCTGTCCAATTCCTGTTTCTTGGCCTCGTAACCCGGCCTGCCGAATGTGGCGTATGCGGCGTTCTTGCCTTCTTCCACTCCCGGCTGGTCAAAGGCGTTTATGTTCATCAGTTCCCCGGCGAAACCCGTAGCAACTTCCAGCATGTACATCAGACCGCCAATTGTAAACTCGTTTACGCAAGGCAAAGTTATTGTCATGTTGGGCTTTCCGGAGACCATCAGCGCGTATTCTGTGGCAGCCTGCTCCACCTGTATAAGCTGGTTGTGGGTAACGCCTCCCAAAAACCCCAGACTGGGAATGTCGGCATAAATCTTCGGGATGGTAATCGTCTCCTTATACCTATCCACGCCAAGCAGAATTACAATTTTGTCGAACGGCCCCTCTGTAAACAGCTGCACCTGCGAATGCTGGTCCGTTACACCCAGCGCCTTTACAGGCGTTTGGCCCACGTTTACCGTTTTCCCGTCTAGGTCGTGCTTTTTGCCAAGAGACTCCGCCCACAGCTGCGCAAACCAGTCCGACATATATTTCAGCGAATCCGCGTAAGGCATCATCACGCATATGGGCATATTGCGCTCCATAGCCATGTAATTCAGAACCGCAAACATATACGCGGGGTTGGCATATATATCCTCATTCTGACATAACCTGTCCATATCCGCCGCGCCAGCCAGCAGCGCCTCAATATCCACACCGCAAAACGCCGCGGGCAGCAGGCCCACAGGAGTCAGTTCTGAAAAGCGCCCGCCAACTCCGGAGGGTATCACGAATGTCTTATAGCCTTCCTCACGGGCTATCTTTATAAGGTTGCCCTTCTCCTTGTCCGTGGTGCAGACAATGTGCCGTTTCGCTTCTTCCTTGCCAAGTTTTTCTTCCAACATTGTCTTTATTATCATAAACTGCGACATGGTTTCCGACGTACTGCCAGACTTGGATATTACATTAAACAGGGACTTTGTTATGTCAATTATGTCGAATAAATAGACCAGACGTTCCGGGTCCACATTGTCGGCCACGTACAGGCGCGGCCATCCTCCGGGCGGGCGGGTGGGGCCGCGCTTTTCCCGGGGCAGCTCGTTGTAAAACGGATGGTTTATCGCCTGCTGGACCGCCATAGGCCCAAGGGCGGACCCGCCGATTCCCAGCACTACAAACGCGTCGGTTTCCGCCTTCATTTCCTGCGCGTACGCCTTTATATCCGCCGCAACGTCCCCTTGGTTATAGGGCAGGTCGCGCCAGTCCATACCTCCGGCCGCCCTCTTTTGGGTGCAGGCCAAGGCTGCTTTCGAAACTTTCCCGCCTAAATCGACAAAATCTTGTTCTGAGAAACCATACTTGCCCACAAACTCGCTCATCATATTGTTGAAATCCAGCCTGATCTTCATGTCAGCGCTGTCTTCCGGATGGGCGGGCGGTTCCGGGTGGGCGGGCGGATAAAGCTCGTCCATTTGGGACATACAAAGACCTCCTTTGGCGGGCGAACGCAGTCCGCCCCTACTTTAAAGTGTCCAAACTTTCAAACACAAACCCCGCGCGGCGCGCGGAGTCTATAATATCCGGCAGCGCGCCGGTATTTGATTCCGACACAGCGTGAAGCAAAATAATCATGCCATTATGCATATTGTCCATTACAGCGCCGTAGGTTTGGCTTACCGGCGGCTGGTCGTCCACCAGCCAATCCCTATGGGCAAAACTCCAAAATATTGTTTTGTACCCCAATTGCTGGGTCTGCGCAAGTGTACGACAGCTGTACTCGCCCATGGGCGGCCTGAAATATTTTGCCATGGCGTATCCTGTTATTTCCTCATAGTAACGGGCTGTTTCCTCAATTTCATAGACGATATCCTCGTCGCTCTTGGATGGCATACTGGGATGCGTCACAGAATGATTGCACGGCAGATGCCCTTCCTCCGCCACGCGCCGCGCAAGCTCCGGCTGGCTTTTTATCCACGCCTTTGTCAGGAAAAACGCCGCGGGTACGTTCTTCTCCTTCAGCACGTCCAGGATTTTAGCCGTATAGCCGTTCTCATAACCTTCGTCAAAGGTCAGGTAGATCACTTTGCGCTGGATATCCCCTAAATAATAAGCGTCAAACTGCCGAATGTCAAATTTGTTCTGGGCGCTGGGCGGCTGATGCTCATTGTTCTTCATAAAATACCAGCTCATCAGCTCGTTTGATAAATTCCCGCCGGCATCCTCCGTGTTTGCGGAGGGGTAATTCGCGGCTTCCCCGTAACTGTCGCTGTAGGGCGAAATTACTGTTTCAGGGAAATCATCCGGCGCTGGCAATGTGGACGCCGCATCAACCGCATCAACCGCCGAATCCGTACCGTCCGGCTCTGTTTCTGTTTCCTCCGATGTTGTTTCCGCTGACTCTGACGGCGTTTCAGTTTCCTCCTCCGTTACATCCTCTGATGTTGGCGGCGTTTCAGTTTCCCCCTCCATTATCTCCTCTGATGTTGTTTCCGTTTCTTCCGCTATTGGCGGCGCCTCTGTTGTTTCCGTTTTATCTTCTGTTTCCGCCGCCGTTGGGGCTTCCGTTTCCGCCGCCTGCGTTTCCGCCTCGCCGGACGGTCTGTCCCCGGCTGGCGTTTCCATCGCCGCCGCGGTCGTGTACTCCGGTTCGGGCTGGGACCGTCCGGACCGTTTATCGAGCAGACTCTTTATTCCGGCCTGACATGCCGCGAGCACAACCACCGCCGCGCATATCGCAAGTATATTTTTCATCAGCCTGTCCGATTTTGCCGCCATGTTTTTCTTCCTGCGCCTGCCTGTTCCAGGACGCGCCTGTCTCGACTGTTTTTTCATCTCTATTCTCCTTTATTTTCATTTCCGCCTATTTACGCGAAGTATACATTATAAATGCTCATTTTTCAATTGTTCTATGCACGCGGTCATGCATAACTTAAATCGTAACAGACAAAATAATATCCTGATTGGAGGTAATAACATTGAAAATATATCTTAAAATCAACGGCGGCAAAATTTTAAAAAAGATAAGAGCAAAACTGGGCCGGCTGGGTCTCAGTCACTCAGCCCGAGAGTCCAAGCCTTTGATAAGAAAACTGATACGCAAGGTAAAGCGGCATATTAATTTTTTCGCGCTGTACTTTCTTTTAATATTTTTAGCTTCCGCGCAATTAGTCCAGGCGTTTCCCTTTCTGCCCAAAAAAGGCCCTGGCAGTGTTGAGGTGCCTATAATAATGTACCACCTTATTACAAAAAACTCCAAATACCAGGGCAAGTATGGAATTTCCATCGCGGAAATGGAAAACGACCTGGCTTATTTGAGAGAGAATGGCTACGAAACAGTCATTATGTCCGACCTTATAGAGTTCGTCTACAGCGGCCGCGCCTTACCAGAGAAGCCGGTCATGCTCACCTTTGACGACGGCTACAGCAGTGACCTGCGCTATCTCCTTCCCTTGCTGGCAAAATACAAAATGAAGGCTGTAACCTCCATTGTGGGCAAGTACGTTGAGGAAAGCGTCAGCGATTCCAACGGGACCATAAACCCCTACCTGACCTGGGCGCAGATTAAGGAATTGCACGACTCGGGACTGGTGGAAATCCAAAACCACAGCTTTGACCTGCACGGCAGGCACGGGAGCGGCAAACGCGGCGGCGAGCTTGCGGAAGCGTATCAGGCGCGGCTGTCCGCCGACCTTGCCAAATGCCAGGAGTCCGTTAAGAAAAATATCGGCGTAACCCCTACTGCCTACACATACCCCCTGGGTATTATCAGCAAGGGCTCTAAGGCTGTGCTGGTTTCACTGGGCTTTAAAGCCAGCTTGTCATGTTCGGAAGGAATGAATATAATAGAAGAAAATAATCCCGACTGCCTGTTCTCGCTTCGCCGAAATATACGCAAAAGCGGCTCTCCGTTAAGCCGTGTGCTTGGCAGTATATAATGGCGCGTTTCAATTCTGGGCGGGCTGCGTTTTATCAAAATCCGCAGCAGGCGTACACAGTTCGCCCCCGCGCCATTCGGGCAAAAAAAGGAGGAAACATATGGATTCACGCAACGAAATTCTGGCCAGGAACTTAATTAACTACTCCTGCGCGCTTAAAAAAGGCGAGCGGATTTTAATTGAGTGCGGCGGCATTGACGGACTGGAGCTTGCCGGCCTGTTGGTTAAGGAGGCGTACCGCGCCGGCGGTCTGCCCTTTGTAAAGATAGCCGCAGAAGATATAGACCGGGAAATTTTAATGGGCCTGACGCCGGAGCACGTCCGGCTTATGGCGGGCCTGGACTGTGCGCGCATGGCTGAAATGCAGGCCTATATAGGGCTGCGGGCCGTGTCTAACACAAATGAGTTTGCCGACGTGCCGCCGGACATATCTGTAATGTACTCGAAATTATATACCACGCCGGTACACATGAACTTGCGCGTAAAGAGGACCAAGTGGGTGGTGCTGCGCTACCCGAACGCAAGCATGGCGCAGCTGGCAGGCATGAGCCGCGAAGCCTTCTCGGACTATTTTTACAGGGTCTGCAACCTGGACTACAGCAAGATGGCCAAGGCTGTGGAACCGCTTAAGGCCCTTTGCGAACGCACGGACAAAGTGCGCATAACGTCCGGTTCCGGCACGGACTTAACCTTCAGCATCAAGGGTATACCGTCCATACCATGTGTGGGAACCTTGAATATCCCTGACGGGGAAATATTTACCGCGCCGGTAAAACATTCTGTAAACGGCCTGATCTCTTACAACGCACCTTCGTACAGAGACGGCTTTGTATTTGAAAATATCAAGTTTGAATTCAGAGACGGCAAGATAGTCAACGCCAAGGCCAACGATACGGAGCGGCTTAACAAGGTGCTGGACACGGACGAGGGCGCGCGTTACATCGGAGAGTTCGCCTTGGGGCTGAACCCATATATTACAAAGCCGATGAAGGACACGCTGTTTGACGAAAAAATAATGGGGTCGTTCCATTTAACGCCAGGCAACTGCTATGACGAAGCGCCAAACGGCAACCAAAGCGCCGTTCACTGGGATCTTGTGTGCATCCAGACACCGGAATACGGCGGCGGGGAAATATATTTTGACGGCGTGCTGGTCAGGAAGGACGGCTTGTTTGTGCTTGAGGAACTGGACGGGCTTAACCCCCAGAATTTAATGTAGCCGCCCGCCGGCTCAGAAGGGATATGTATTTTTCATTGCCTTCAAAATTTACAAAATGGTAATACTTTATTCAAATTAAGGCTGTATACTAATTTTCAAAGATATACAAGCCATGCGCCAAAGGCGCTGACGCGGGCGAACGCAGTTCGCCCCCTATAAAAAAGAAGGGATGATAAATATGTATCCAAGTAATTTAAAGAAATATGCCATTGCAAGCATAGTATCTTTCGCGCTGGGCGCAGGGGTATTCTCGGCAGGGTTTGCCGCAGGGACCGGAACTTCCGGCGGCGGAACGGCGGAACAAGCCGCCGCCCAGCCCAAGGCAGCCGCCGAACAGACGTCGCCTGAGAGTCTGATAAACATTTCTGCGGCGGTGGCAAGCGGCGCGCAGACAGTTTCGTCCATAATTAAAAACGCTGCGAATAGTGTGGTCAGCATTAACGTAATGTCCAGCACACAGGTTTACAACAGGGTTTATAACACACCCAGCGCGGGGTCGGGAATAATTTTCAGCGAGGACGACACGCGGGTATACATCGTCACCAACAACCACGTAATTGACGGCGCGAACAGCGTGACAATCTCGCTGGACGACACAACAGAGGTTCCCGCACATTTAATCGGCACCGACGCGGCGGCGGATATAGCGGTCATTTATGTAAACAGGGCTGAGATGACCGGCGCAGGGTTTAATAACTACAAAATCGCAGGTTTCGGTGATTCCGACCAGCTGCAAGTGGGCGACTTGGCTATCGCCATAGGCAACGCCGTTGGCGAGGGCAAAAGCGCCACCCTTGGAATAATCAGCGCGGTGGATAAGACCTTGGAAATCGACTCTAAAAGCCTGGCTGTTATTCAAACCGACGCGGCCATAAACCCTGGCAACAGCGGCGGCGCGCTGATAAACTCGCAATCGCAGGTTATAGGCATAAACACGGCCAAACTTTCGGCCTACGGCGTGGAGGGCATGGGATACAGCATTCCTATTAACGAAGCAAAGGCGATCGTCAATTCCATTATGGCAAACAAAGACGCCGCCAGTTCCCAGCCTGCCTTATTGGGCATAGCCGGTGAGACCGTCACGCCGGAAATAAAGGAGCTTTACAGTTTCCCGTCCACCGGTGTGTTTGTGCAGACCGTATACATGGATACCGGCGCGTACGCGGCCGGTCTGCGGCGCGGAGACCTTATAGTCGCCTTTGACGGACAGCGGATAACATCCATGGAGGATTTAAGCGCCGCTATCGCGAAAACAACCGCCGGCCAGACCGTCGAGCTTTCCATATACAAATCCAGCGCAACGCCGGCCACCCTGCAAGTCACAATGAGCAGCGCCATCAGCGGAACCAATTTCTGACGGGCAAACGCAAAATCGCCTTGGATTAAGAATCCAGGGCGACTTTTTTTAATGCTCATGAATGATATGGAATGACGAAAGTATAAGTCACCAAATTTTTTCGGAAATGCGTTGCAGCGTCCGCATTTCCTGTGAAAAAGTTTGTCGTTTAATTAATTCGTCATTCCTAGGACGTGCTTGAAAACTGGATTCCAGCGCGAAATTGCAGCGGTTTCATTAGAAATTTCGCGCTCTAAGGATTTTTCAAACACGCCTTAGGACGTGCTTGAAAACTGGATTCCAGCGCGAAATTGCAGCGGTTTCATTAGAAATTTCGCGCTTTAAGGATTTTTCAAACACGCCTTAAGATATTTTTCTCTTGAATTTGTTAAATAAAAGCGCTATCCACAGTATCGCAAGCAATATTGACACAGCCAGCGAAACCCAGCTGACTGCATGAACAGCTTGCGCCATCCAGAAAGATGGGAAGACCGACAGAAAATACTGCACCTTGCCCTTTAGAAAATACGGAGCCAGTATACCCAAGTTAAACAGTGCGGACATTTTCGCGGCTGCCATGCCTTCTACTTTATTCGCGGATAAAGACACGATAAGGAACGCCACAGCCATACCCTGCATAGTTCCTGACAAAGCGGCGCCTATCAACATTAACACAGTTATGTCTGAAACACGGAAAAACCAAACAAGCGCAACGCTTAAAGGCAGTGCCATAAGGTTCGCTGCCCCCAATCTTGAAATCAAGTAGCCCAACCTTCCTAAAGGCGTTACAGCCAGATATGCCGTCATATAGTCGTCCGCTTCTTCCAGCATCACCATTGCGGCAGCGCAGTTCAACATGCCAGGCGTTAAGATAATAAGGAGCAAATCAAACAATTCATAATAAGGCGACAAAATTGTGTTTGTACTGAAATGGTCTGTCAATAAATTTTCCGCAACAGGAACAGCCAACTTGAAAACTATTCCTGTAACAAATGGAACGAAAACGATTATGGTGAGCATGGCATCTTGCTTCATCTGTCGGAGCATTTGTGCAAAACTAACGCAGATTGCTCTCACAGCTTGACACCCCCACAACTTTTCCACATTTTAACTGTCGAACGATAAGCTGCGGCAAACAAGCACGCGATTATAATCAAGATTATGAGAACATCTTGCGGCGGATTTTGGCTGCTGCCTGAGATTAAGGCCATACTCGCGCTCAGAGGATACAATCGCGCAATAGCATCCTGATTGAATAAGAAAATAATGGGCGGTAAGATACAAATAACTTCCAAGGGCACAATAACGATAAGGTATTGGTTTAGGCTGTTAATCTTTGCCGCGGCAGTCAAGCCCAGCAGGGTAAAAACAGCCGACGTTAAAACCGTTGCCGCCAACACCGTTGGAATGTTATCCAGACCCGCGGCAAGCGCAATAAACAATGCCGCAAGGGCGGATACAGCGGCCAGAGACACTATTTTGCCTATCATGTATTCATGGATTTTTACAGGGGAAACCGCCAAAGCGTTCAATACCCTTTGGCTTTTTTCCAGCAAAACTACAGCCCCCATAAAAAATAACCCAATAGCCGCAGGGTCGGAGTAGATCATAATGCTTCCAGCTCTCCCCCTCCACGTTTCCGGAAACATAAAAAGCAGGAAAGCATATAAGGCGCAAAACACTCCGTAAACAAAGTAAAATCCATATTTGAACTGAAACCGTATGTCAGCGCATATCAATTTTGTTAGTCTCATTGAAGTGTCCTCCCCGTAATATCTATGAAAATATCATTTAACGTCGGCTCACTGCTATGAATTGACAATATACGGTTTTCCCGCATCAGTTGTAATAATGCGCTGTCACTGGATGTATTGGAAAGCAGGCACTCGCCTGTACGCTCTTGTCCGTCATAATATAAATATTTGATCTTTGCCGCCCCTTTTCTCATGATAAGGTTATGAGGGCTGTCCAATGCCTTGATACTGCCGTTTACAATAAAAGCCACACGCCCGCACAACTCCGCCGCGTCCATCATGTTATGCGTGGTCAAAAAAATGGTTTTGCCCGTTGCTTTCTCCTGTAAAATCATGTCTTTCATCAGCCGGCTGTTAGTTGGATCGAGACCGCTTGTCGGCTCGTCAAGGAACAGAACCTCCGGATCGTGCATCAAAGCTTTTATAAAATTAAGCCTTGACTTCATACCCTTCGAATATTCGGACACCCTTTTATCCGCGTCATTCTGCAGCCCGACACGTGCAAGCATGTTATCAACCGGCCTTACTTTCCTGGTATACAGCGAACTAAAAAATATGAGATTTTGCCGTGCGGTCAGTTTTTCATACAACGTGGAAAATTCAAAATCCACGCCTATATTTTCGTAAAAATGACTGCCATGCTTTTTGCACTCCACTCCGCACAACCTGACGCTGCCCCTGTAGGACGTTATCAGACCTGTCAGGATTTTTTGCAAGGTCGTCTTCCCCGCGCCAGATGGCCCTAAAAAGCCGAATATTTCACCTTTGCCGACATGAAAGCTCATGTTTTCGATAAAGGGCTTTTTTGAATAGCTGAAAGACAAATTTTCCGCTGTAAGCATACCGCCACCCCTTTAAAAATCTAAACGTCCCCAGGAAGCAGCATCTGAAGCACTAACCCCCTGATCGTCAGTTTTAACGCTTCATCGAAATATTTTTCCCCCATTTCACGCTGATAAATCATACTGATAAAAAGGTTCCTAAACGCCGCCGCCAAATGTGCGGCGCTAATATTCTCCGAAAGAGAAAGCGTTTCAAATATCTTTTTTATCATTGCGCTATCAAAAGAAAAATGGTTTTGCATAACCGCTTGCGGTAATTTTCGACAAAGCAATTCTATTTCCCCTGTGGTAATAAGGCGCAATAAACCGGCTGCCTCCGCCGCTTTAAAGAATTTATAGATTACTTCCGTCAGGCTGTCACTGGTTGTCCGGTCACGCAAAGTATTAATTTCGTCTAGCAATTGCTTCTCAATCATTTCATGCTGCTCCATTATAACTTCAAAAAGCAAAATCTCTTTAGAATCATAGAACAGGTAGAATGTGCCTTTTGGGATTTTTACGCGCTCAATCAACGCGTCTACCGTTGTGCGCCTTACGCCAAAGGCTGAAAGGCAATACGCAGCTTCTTCCTTTAATCTTTTCTTGATGTAGGCCCTCTCAACATCTGAATAGGTCTTCGGCAATGTCAAAACCTCTTTTTTGACTGATTTATTTCTTATAGTCAATAATACTGCCAATCGCTCGGCTTGTCAAGCGGTTGATAGTTCTGTTTAAAGATACGGAAAAACAGGAACAGGACAAACGCGTCAAATCGCTGAAAGCCTTATCTGACGGGCTTTTAGGGCTTCGCTATTTGCAAAATCCGGATTTTAAAACCGGCCAAAAGAAAGATAAAATAACGAAATAGCCCAAAAAATGAGATATAAAATAAAGGGTGCGTTTGTCCTGAAAACAGGAACCGTGCGTATTGACTTCCTCGAACATTCGATTATAATGACGAATAGGCCATAAGGGTGTAGGGTGTCGCGGCTTTTTTACGTGTTGGGCTTGGCTTCGCAATTTTACGTGTTGGGCTTGGCTTCGCAAAGGCTAGGTGAGGTTTACCTAACCGGAAGGGAGTTAGCGGATGACTGTTTAAGAGGCTATACTGACGCTGCCTTTGGGGTAGTCCTCATTGGTTTGCTCTTTTAGTTATCGAAATAGTTAAAAACACAAAAATAGCCAGCCCCATCGCTTGCCCTATGTGCCGGCTATTTTTGTGTTCTATAGACAATGACCGAAGCTGCCTTGCCGCCCTTGACGGGGGAAGCGCTGGGACGTTCCGCGTCTTTATTTATCTGAATAACAGCAAATTAATCAGCAGTCAAGCCATTTATATCGCGAACTTTGAGATTTTTCATATACATGTGTCTATTCAGAGGTGCAAGGCTTGAGTGCACGCGAAGCGCAAGAAGGGGTTCTGGGGACGAATC
>JAISYE010000012.1 GCA_031297485.1 Clostridiales bacterium | reverse complement strand
AATACGTTGAGGTATTCGCATTTCCTGTGAAAAAGTTTGGCGTTTAATTAATTCGTCATTCCTTAGAGCGCGAAATTTCGAATAAAACCGCTGCAATGAAACCGGATGTTCCGGCCCCGCCGGATGTTCCGGCCCCGGTCGAGCTTGCTGGACGCTTCGCGCTGCGCCGGGCAAGCTTGACTATCGGAATCCAGTTTTCAAACACGCCTAGGAATGACGAAAGATAAAGACGTTTGATTAATTCCCCAGAGCCCGCTTCACAGCTTCGGCGCGTCTGGCTGCCTGGGCTATGTCAAACTCCATGCACTCGTCGTAGCCGAAGGCTTTCGCCTGTTCAATCATATCCGCCACAAGACTGTCAAATTCGGCGTCGCTGTTGGCGTAAATAGCGCGCCAGGTCCCGTCTTTAATAGCCTGGGAAACCTGCGTGTATTTCTGGTCCAAATCGGGCGAACGCGTATCCTTCACAAAGTCAGACGCAATAACTATGGTCTTATGTCCGTTCTTTTCCAAGTATTCGTCCTCAGAAAGGGCGCCCATGGCCTCCTGCCAGTTCTTCTTCGCTTGGGACGGCGCGCGCGTCAGTTCGCTTGTCCAGAAATCCTTATTATAACGCTCGCCGGAAATCGGATTAATTTCGTCCAAGGTGAAGGTTGTATTGTTAATCTTGTTCTGCCCGTCCGCGTATAATCCTCCGCCCGCTTCCGCCGGCATTTCCGTGTTGGGGTCGGCTTGGGCGGAAATTCCCAGCGGGGTAAAGTAGGTTTTGTTGTCCGCGTCATAATCCCAGGTCACGCCCTTGGGGCCGTAAGTGGATTCCAGGAGGCCGTCCGGCGTACAAAGCCAGTTGATAAGCTCCATAATGCGCTCGGGGTGTTCAGCCTTCGAGCCGATTGTCCATATACGGTCGCCGCCGTATATGGTCGTGCCGTAAACAATGTTCTTCATGTCCTCGGCCGCCACGGCAAACATTCCCTTGCCTTCCGCGATCCGTGTCTCGGTGTTATAGTTTGACGGGCCAAGCCAGGAGAAAATACTGAAATAAATGCGCCCGTCCGAATACTTGTTGGTTACCTCTGAAATAGTCTGGGTAGCGGAATCCGGGTCGAGTATCCCGCGCTGATATGCCTGGTTAAAAAACCGCAGGCCCTGCATGTAATAGCTGTCTTCGTCCAAAACAGGAACAACGGTGTTCGTGGCCGCGTCGTACAGGGTAAAGCCGAATTCGTCGTAGCCGTAGAAAGCGCCCATGCATTTGACGCTCATAACCGTGTCGCCGTCCCAATCAGGAAACAGTGATATGCCGTAGGACGGAAGGCCGCTGTCGCCCGTAGGTTCTTTTTCGAGCATAAGCTGAAGCACGTCAAGGTAATCCATAAGCGAGCTGATTTTAGGCGAGCCTACTGCCTGATAAAGGTCGAAGCGTATATCAGGATGGTAGAAAAAGGCTTCCGAAGAATTCGGGGAATAAGCGACGTTATGCCCGAAGCCGTAACAAGCCGTCCCGTTTCCAAATACAGCCGCGTTTTGCTCAAGGGCCACGGAAAGGTTTGCCTTTATATCCGGCCCGTATTTTTCAAGCAAATCGCCCTGATACCAGTCGAGCAGCATACCCGCCTCAATAGCGTCGGTAAATTCCGCGCCGTTGCCGCCGAAAACAATAAGGTCGCCCAGCTTTCCGGACTCCATTCTTGTGGCGTAAACACCGTCGCCGGTCGGTATTATGTTAAGGACCAGGTTAAACTTATCCTTAACAATTTTGGCGAACCAGCCGACTTGTTCGCCGGAATAATTGGCGAGCTGAGTATAGACGTCGATTTTGTAAAGCTCGCGTCCGTCAGCATTTACTACCCCCCCCCCCACAGACGGCGTCCCGTCAGCGGGAGGCGCGGCGCTGCCGCCGCAGGCGGAAAGCGCGGAAGCGGTCAAACAAGCCGCCAGCGCAACCCCTAAGATTCTTTTCAGTTTCATAATATCCATGTCCTCCTTTATGTTATATATACCATGTCAGCCCTTGACGGCGCCGATCATAATACCTTTGACAAAAAACTTCTGCAAAAACGGATAAACCAATAAAATGGGTAAAACAACCACCATCGACACAGTCATCTGTATGGTCCGGGGCGTCAGAGCCGTGGCGGCGTTTATCGCGCCGGTTGTTCCGGAGCGCATAATGGACGCCAGGTGATTGGCCTCGTTTAAATATCTGTACAATACAAATTGCATTGTAAACAATCGTTCGTCTGTCATAAGGAAGAGCGTGTCCGTAAAAGCGTTCCAGCTGCCAACCGCGGAAAAGATTGCGATTGTGGCCAAAATCGGCATAGTCAGCGGCCAAATTATGCTTATAAACACTCGCGTATAGCCCGCGCCGTCCATGGCGGCTGATTCTTCCAAGGACGGGGGGATCGACTCGATATAGGTCTTGACCAATATGATATTAAACGGCGCCACTATCCCCGGCAGTATATAGCCGAGGAAGTTGTTCGTAAGGTGCAGGAGCGACATGTTTGTATACCATGGGACAAGTCCGGCGCTGAAATACATTGTAATAATAATGTATCTGTACCAGAATTTGCGCCCCCACATTTCATTCTTAGTGACCAGATACCCCACAATAGCCGAGGAAGTGACGGTAAGCGCCGTTCCGATGACTGTCCGCCCCACGGAAACAAGAGCGGCGTTAGACAGCCCGCGCAGCTTCAGCACCTGTAAATAATTGCCGAAATGTATCCCCTGGGGGATAAGGGTAATGAGACCGCGCTTGGTCAAATCGTTGTCGCTTATTGTGTTAATAAAAAGATAGTAAAACGGAACCAGGCACAAGAGTGTAAAAATTCCGAACACAGTGTAAGTTATAATGTTGAATACTATATCACCCTTTGTAAGCCGGATTTTACGTGACAGTCTCACATTGCTTCCCTCCTATTACACGACGCTTTCGCCCCGGACCAATTTGGACAGCCCATTAGCCGCGAACAGCAGCGCCAGGCTTATAATAGACTTCAGCATACTCACGGCCGTGGCAAAGGGAATTCCCGTCGTGCCCTGCCCGAAACCGAGGTTGTACACATATAAGTCCAATACTTCTATGGTATCTTTGTTCATGGCGTTTTTAAACACCAGGTATTGGTCCATTCCGTTATTTATAAGACCGGCTATGGAGAGCATAAGCAAGACAAAATAGGTTGGCAGAAGGCCGGGAACGGTAATGTTCCACATTTGGCGGAAGCGCCCGGCGCCGTCTACCCTGGCGGCCTCGTAAAGTTCCTGGTCGATGCCTGAAATAGCGGCTATATAAATAATCGCGCCCCAGCCCAAACCTTTCCAGATTCCCCAGCCAGTCATCTTAAGCCATATATGGTTGGGAGAAAGGAGAAAATTTATTCCCCTGTCCACAATACCCAAATTCATAAGAAGACGGTTGACCAACCCAGCGTCAACTGAAAACAGCACAAAGGCGAAAGAATAAACCAAAACCCAACTGATGAAATTGGGGATAGTGGTAAAGGTTTGGACCAATTTTTTATACCTTGCGCTCTTGATTTCCGAAAGGAACATAGCAAACACCATGGGCAGCCAAGAGGTGGCAATGCCAAGCCCGCTCATAGCGAGGGTATTCCTCATCACACGGAGAATCTCAGCGCGCCGGGCAGGCAGCGCGACAATCGACTTAAACCAGTCCAGCCCGACAAAGTCCGACATTTTCAAAGGGATACCCGGCCGGTAGTTAAAAAACGCGTACCGCCAGCCGTAAAGCGGCAGATAAGCGAACAAAGTCACAAGTACCAAAAAAGGGAGAAGCATTAAAAAGAGCCGATATTTAGCGGGAATTCCCCATTCATTCTTCTTTTTTAATCCGTTTTCCAAAACCCAAGCCCCCTTCAAAGAGTTATTAATGATATAATGCGCTATTTTTATGCAAATGCTAACAAGAAATTTTATAAAATTTATATAAAAACACGGCAGAAGTTTAAAATGTGGGGAACGCTACAAGTATAGCAGTACGCCATATGGTACACAATGGACAAATCCGGAGAGATATTTGTATTTTTTTGCGGTAATTTGGGGAAAACTATCTGTCCCATTGGCGCGGACTCAAGGCTTGGGGAAGGTCAAAAGATTAAGACCTTAAAACCTTGGGGCTCTGCCCCAAACCCCGCTGGGGACCTAACGATGGTTTGTTCGTTGGCCCCCGATAGTCGAGCTTGCTCGACGCAGCGCTTTTAATGCAGGTACAGCCTTTTTAAGAAAAGGGATTGTTTGTTTTTTTCTTAGTTCGCGCTTATGGGGCTCTGCCTCAAACCCCGCTGGGGACTTCGCCCTCGATAGTCGAGACCCCTTCTTAAGGGCGGCGAGTGCGATAGTCGAGCTTGCTCGACGCAGCGCTTTTGAGCAGGTACAGCCTTTTAAGAAAAGGGATTGTTTGTTTTTTTCTTAGTTCGCGCTTATGGGGCTCTGCCCTAAACCCCGCTGGGGACTCGTCCCATAGATGCGAACTTAAGAAAAAGGTTCACAGTTCTCAAAGTCGTGCTGTCAAGGTGTTTTGTCCAATCAACCAAAAAGTTTATCGCAGCATAAGAAAAGCCTTGAAAATGCTTGCTGTAAGCATTTTCAAGGCTTCGATTCTGTTGTCTTTTATCGATTTGTCTTGCAGGGTTCGTATTGTCCGCTTTCACTCGTCCGGCTTTCGTCAACGAGAAGCGGCAAGGCATGATCAAATCAAGAACCGGTACAGTATCGTGTGCAGTTCGTCTATGTCGATGGGTTTCGAGATGTGCCCGTCCATCCCTGCTTCCTGGCTGGCTTCCTGATCCTCACGCATAGCGTTGGCTGTCATCGCGATGATTGGGATGCGCTTGAAAGGGGCGCCATCCGCGTTGGATGCGGCCATTTCCTTTTCGATCCGCCGTATCTCACGGGTGGCGTCCAGTCCGTCCATGATCGGCATACGGATATCCATGAAAATCAGGGCGTAGGTTTTTTTCTGGAAGGCGTTTACCCCTTCCACGCCATTTTCCGCAAAATCCACCAAAAAACCTATCTCTTCAAGCAGGAATCCGGCAATCTCCTGGTTGATCTCGTTATCCTCCACAACCAGCAGCGGGATGCCGTCGTAACGCTGGTTTGCGGCGGCGTCATAGGCCTGGGTCGTCTCTTCCGCTTCGCCGGCGTATGGCTCCAATTCTACGAAGAACGCAAATTCGCTGCCTTTGTTTAGCTCGCTATTGACAGTAATCTGCCCGCCCATCAGCTCCACCA
>JAISYE010000011.1 GCA_031297485.1 Clostridiales bacterium | reverse complement strand
TTTCTTACCCCGCGCTTCCGCAATATCGGTAGCCAAAACCAACCTATCCGCTATCATCTCATACACTCCTTCCTGGCGTAATATTTCATAATCGCCGTAAATGTAATTGTAGAGTCTATCCAGCAGGGCGAGGAGCGCCCGCGCGTCCTCAGGGGTAATCGTGCCGGCTCTCAAGCTTTCGTCAAACGCTTTCAGGATGTCAGCCTCAATCAGCTGCCGCAGCTTGCCCGCCGTTTCTTTTGTGGGATTCTTCTTCATTTCCTCACGGTATTTCAGCAAGTACAGCGGTAACAGGAGTACCATGTGCCGTTCCACAAGCTGTTGAACAGAAAAATCCAGCAGCTTCAAGGCAGGCACCCTGTAAGTGAACGAACCCTGCGTCCCAAAGTCCAGACGTAATTTCAATTCGTCCGGAGTATCCCCGTAATTTCCTAAATAGATAACCTTGGGCTGGGGGAACTTTAAGACAATCGTGTCATTTTGCGTGTCCTCCGTCTTACCTTTTACCGCTTCCTCAAAATCGTAGCGGAAGACTCTAATTATTATTGTGTTGTCTTTTTTTATTTGGGCTTCCACGTGGAAGGTCCCGCCGCTGGCGTTCTTTTCGCCGAGGGTGTTCTTCCCCCTCTCCTCCGGAGCGGTGAGGTTTATAATTGGGTCGGCAATAGTGCGGCCGGTGTCGCTGACCGTTTCCGTTTCGTGGTACGTGACCCGACTGTTCAGCGGGAAGTTTTTATCAAACAGCCCGTTAAATAAATCTACAACTGCCGGATGCGACAGCCCCAATATCCGTTTAATCGCTTTATCGAATATCTGATTAGTTCTTTTTGACAATAGTGCGCCTCCCTCGTCGAGCTGCGCTCGACTTTCTGTGTGTGTCTGTCACTTCTGATTATATCAAGCGTGGTTCAGCTTTGCAAGATAGCATTATAGAGTTTACAGGACAAACGCGCCCTTTATTTTACATCTCATTTTTTTGGGCTATTTCGTCATTTTTATCTTTCTTTTAGCTGGTTTTAAAATCCAACTTTTGCAAATAGTGAAGCCCTAAAAGCCCGTCAGATAAGGCTTTCAGCGATTTGATGCGTTTATCCTGATAGAGTTTATTAACGCACATACGCCACATCGCACGCTTGTTTTTTGACAGCGCTGGGAAGGAGAACACCCTGGCCGCGCTCTATTCATCCGCCGCCTTGAAATTATAAAGCGGCTTTATTATCTTCTCTATTTCGACTGTGTCCCCTATATTCGCGATTATTTCCTCCATGGGCTTGTAGGCGAAGGGCGATTCGTCTATAGTGTTTTTGTTTACTGTAGTGGAATATATACCCTGCATGGCGCGTTCATATTGCGTAAGGGTTATGCTCGCCCGGGCATCCGAACGGCTCATCAGGCGCCCCGCTCCGTGGGGCGCGGAATAATTCCAGTCCGGGTTCCCCTTGCCGATGCATATTAAACCGCCGTCCCGCATATTTATCGGTATCAGCACACGTTCGCCCAGCCGCGCCGATATGGCACCTTTTCGCAAAATCATCGAACCCATGTCAATATAATTATGCACGGTAGTAAGCTGCTCATCAACCTTAAATTTCATTTCCTTTACTATTTCCCGCATAATGGCCAGGCGGTTAAGTTCCGCGTAACGCTGCGTAATTGCCATGTCATGAATATAATCCTCCATCAGCCGGCCTTCGGCAAAGGCCAAGCCGCGGGGCACACCGCGCCCCTCCCCTGCCCGGCTCGCGGCTTCACGCAATTTTTTCAGTTCCGCCTGAATTTCGGTTTCGCGGCCTTCGCGTTTAAGCGCGGCTATCAGCTTCTCGGCTTGCGCGGACAGGCTGGCCGGCGAATTGTTCTTTAATTCCTTGGCTGCGGCCTCCTGATAATATTCCGCTACCTGCTTGCCCAGGTGACGGCTGCCGGAATGCACGACAAAGTACAGCCTGCCCTGCTGGTCCCGGTCGAGTTCTATAAAGTGGTTGCCGCCTCCAAGGGTGCCCAGGCTCAGCTCCGCCCGCTCCAGATTAACGTGGCGCGCGCAGCGCAGTCTTGTTAAGTCAATCTCCTCCATAAGCCTGTGAGGCGTCTCGCGTATGTCAAACCCTGACGGAATAAGCCTATGGACCGCCTTGTCCAGCTGCTCCAGCTCTACGCGGCTGTTCCGCAGCACCGCCGTCTCCATTCCGCAGCCGATATCCACTCCCACAAGGTTTGGAACAACCTTATCGCTTATTGTCATGGTCGTGCCTATTGTGCAGCCCGCCCCGGCGTGCGTGTCCGGCATTATGCGTATCTTGGCGCCTGACACAAACTCCTGGTCCAGCAGGTTGAGCACCTGCGCCAGCGCCCCGCTTTCCGCGCTGTCTGTAAATACCTTGGCGGTATTGTACTTGCCTTTAAGTTCTTTCATAACGTCCTCCCAATTTTAAACGGTCAAAAGCGGTTACTATTTTACACGTTTCCCTTCCGCTTGGCTAGGACGTGTTTGAAAACTTGATTCCGATAGTCGAGCTTGCTCGACGCGGCTCGAAGCGTCGAGCAAGCTCGACTATCATTGCAGCGGTCTCATTAGAAATTTCGCGCTTTAAAGAATTTTCAAATACGCCTTAGAGGGCCAACATATTCCGCAAGCAGGAGCCGCAGGAATAATTTTCATTATTGACTTCCAAGGAATTTTATTGTATATTTTATTATTATAGAGATAGTAATAGTAGTCATCTGGGTCCACCCCGGATGTGGACAGAAACAAGTGGATAGAAACAAACGCGAATATTCGCCGCGTACCAGAGCGGGGTATAAAAAAAGGATTGCGAACAGCGACCCCCACCTTTTAGGTGGGGGTCTTTTGCTAAGCGAGGGATAGGCCGAATGAAATTAATATGTTTCCTAATACTTCCTAAATACATTAATGACCATTTGGCGTTTTTCAGCCGCTAATCCCCGTTGGATACGCGTTCGCGTAAGACGCTCGGGCTACATAGCATGGCGCTAAGCTTGTTTTTCCAGCGTATACCGCTTTGAGGGACTTGTGCTTAAGGCGTGTTTGAAAATTCCTTAAAGCGCGAAATTCCAAATAAAACCGCCGCAATTTCGCGCCGCGTCGAGCAAGCTCGACTATCGGAATCCAGTTTTCAAATACGGCCTAATAAACCGGAGGAATGAAGAAAATGGGCAGCCAAATAGTATGGCAGCTACTGTTTCAGTTGGTACTTATATTAATCAACGCGTTTTTCGCGTGCGCGGAAATCGCGGTCATATCCATCAACGACGCGAAACTCGCGCGTATGGCGGCCGTAGGCGACCGTAAAGCCGCGCGGCTGTATGCGCTGACAAAACAGCCGGCAAAATTTTTGGCCACCATTCAGGTGGGCATTACGCTTGCGGGCTACCTGGGCAGCGCCTTTGCGGCCAATAATTTTTCGGACGGACTGACCGACTGGCTGGTGTCCCTTGGCCTTAACGTCAGCCGCGCCACTCTTAGCGCAATTTCTGTCACTGGTATTACGTTAGTGCTCTCATATGTTACGCTGGTACTGGGCGAGCTTGTTCCCAAGCGCCTGGCCATGCAGCGGTCGGAAAAGCTGGGGCTCGCCATGTCGGGCGTGGTATATTTTGTATCAAAGATATCCGCGCCTGTGGTCTGGTTTTTAACCAAATCGGCAAACGCCCTGCTCCGCGCCTTGGGCGTTGACCCAGAAGCGAACGGGGAAATTGTCACTGAAGAAGAAATCCGCATGATGGTGGACGTGGGCACTGAAAAAGGTACCATTGACGCCGGGGAAAAGGAAATTATCCACAATGTCTTCGAGTTTAACAACAAGACGGCCGACGAGGTCATGACCCACCGCACGGCGGTCACTCTACTGTGGCAGGCGGACGACGACGCGGAGTGGGAATCTGTTATTGTAGGCAGCAAGTACAGCTATTTCCCAGTCTGCGGCGAAACGGTGGACGACGTTGTGGGTATTTTGTCCGCGAAGGATTATTTGCGCGCGAGAATCCGCAGCCACTCTAACGGTGAACTGTCCGTTGGTGAAGTGTCCGTTGGTGAACTGTCCGTTGGTGAAGTGTCCGATAAGGCCCGCAGCCAACGCCCGGCCCTTAACCGCGAGGAACTGTTAAGGCAGGTTGTGAGGCCGCCGCAGTTTGTGCCGGAAAGCGTGCGGACAGACGTGTTATTCAGGAACATGAAGAAATCCCGCTGTCACTTTGCCGTTGTCCTGGACGAATACGGGGGCATGAGCGGCATAGTCACTATGAACGACTTATTGGAAGAACTGGTGGGCGATTTGGACGACGACAGCGACGCCGAACCTGAGGAACCCGACATAGAAAAGCTGGACGACAAGGTCTGGCGAATTTCCGGGTCCGCCCTGCTTGAAAGGGTGTCCGAAACATTGGGCGTGCCGCTGCCGGACGAGGAATACGCCACCTTCGCCGGCATGGTGCTGGGCCTGCTGGGCACGGTGCCCAAGGACGGCGACACGCCGGAACTGACAGGATACGGCCTGACAATTAAAATAACGGAAGTAAAGGAACACCGGTTGGAAAGCGCGGCCGTATATATTACGGAGGACCAAGCGTGAGATACGTCATTGACAGAATAGAAGGCGGCTTTGCCCTGTGTGAGGACAGCCGGCGGCAAATCACAAAACTTGATAGAGCGCGCCTTCCCGCGGGCGCGGGCGAGGGCAGCCTTTTAGAAATAGACGCGGACGGCGGTGTTACCCTGGCCGGTAATCCGGAGCTTAAAACGCGCCTGGGGAGGAAAATGGAGCGGCTGTTTAACAGATAGCCGGAAATAGACAGTGTCCATTCAGAGGTGCAAGGCTTATGCTTATTTGAGTGCGCGCGCATACGGGACGATTGCCATCGTCCCCTACGATACACGCAATATCGCAGGTTCGGATGGCAATCCGCCCGTTTTGGGCGGAGCACCTAACGGTGAAGTGTCCGTTGGTTTTAATGTTTTTACCTCTATAATAGACACAATATACACGCCGTTATTGCTTATTTTGCCAATACCCCTCTTGCAATCTGTTGAAAAAGTTTTATAATGCATAGCAAGCCAAAAAAAGAGCTGAAAGGAGCGATAGTATGGCGCAGCAAGAGTTTGGGTTCGACGACCTGATAAACCGGATAAAGAAATATCACCCCACAAACGACCTGACATTAGTAGAGAAAGCGTACCTCATTGCGCGCCAAGCTCACAGCGAGCAGCTGCGCAAGTCAGGGGAGCCGTTTATAATCCATCCGCTTAGTGTGGCATATATACTGGCCGACTTGGAACTGGACCTGGAATCCATAGTGTCGGGCCTGCTGCACGATGTAATAGAGGATACCGTAATTAATTACAAAAGCGTATGCGATATGTTCGGCCAGGAAATAGCCGACATAGTTGACGGCGTAACAAAGCTGGACAAAATAGAAACATCTTTGTCCGCGGCGCAGGCATCCGGGCCGGACGCCGGGCGTCAGCCGGACGCCGGACGTCAGCCGGACCCAGGGGAAACGGCCGGCCGCGAGAAGCCGAAGGACAAGAACTCCCGGGAGGAACTGCAGGCGGAAAACTACCGCAAAATGTTCCTGGCTATGGCGAAGGATATTCGCGTTATATTAATAAAAATAGCAGACAGGCTGCACAATTTGCGCACATTAAAATTTATGCCGGAGTATAAGCAAAAGGAAAAAGCGCAGGAGACCCTGGATATTTACGCGCCGTTAGCGCACCGCCTCGGTATATCCAAGCTGCGGTACGAACTGGAGGACCTTTCCTTCCGCTATTTGAACCCGGAGGCATACTATGACCTGTCCGCCAAGATAATCTTAAAACAATCCGAGCGTCAGGCGTATATCCAGAACGTGGTGGACAACGTCGAGGCAAAACTAAAAGACTTTGACATAAACGCGGTGGTAGAAGGCCGGCCCAAGCATTTTTTCAGCATCTACAAAAAAATGAAAAACAAGGAAAAGACGCTGGACCAAATCTTCGACCTGTTCGCCGTGCGGGTAATAGTTAATACTGTGCTTGAATGTTACGAGGTCCTGGGGCGCGTTCATGAAATGTACCGGCCGGTGCCGGGGCATTTTAAAGACTATATCGCCATGCCCAAGTCGAACATGTATCAGTCGCTGCACACGGTTATAATCGGGCCGTTGGGCGAACCGGTGGAGATTCAAATCCGCACCTGGGAAATGCACCGCACATCCGAGTACGGCGTGGCGGCCCATTGGCGCTACAAAGAAGGGGAAGACGGCGTAATAAACCCAGGCAGCGAGGAAGCCAAACTGGCGTGGCTGCGCCAGATATTGGACTGGCAGCGGGACCTGACGGATAATATGGAATTCTTAAAGGCCCTTAAAGTAGACTTGGACGTATTTACAGACCATGTGTACTGTTTTACGCCCCGGGGCGAAATAATAAACCTGCTGCGCGGCTCCACGCCCATTGACTTTGCCTATGCCATACACACCGCCATAGGCAATAAGATGATCGGCGCGCGCGTAAACGGGAATATAGTTGGCTTTGACTATGTGCTGCAGTCCGGCGACAGGGTAGAAATTATCACAAGCCAAAATTCCAAAGGCCCCAGCAGCGACTGGCTTAAACTGGTGCACACCAGTCAGGCGCGCAGCAAAATAAACCAGTGGTTTAAGAAAGAAAACCGCGAGGAGAACATTGTGCGCGGAACAGAACTGCTTGAAAAGGAAGCGAAGCGCAAGGGCTATAACCTTAACGAGCTGATGAACAGTCAGCGGGAGGTAATGCTCCTAAGCAAGTTCAGCTTCTTGGACTTCAGCTCACTGTGCGCCGCCGTGGGGCATGGCGGCGTTAAGGAAGGCCAGGTAATCAACCGGCTTATATCTGATTACGAAAAAGACAAACTCAAGGAATTTGACGCGCTGTCCCTGATAAGGCGGGAAAGTTCTCGTGATCGCGCGGCGGGCGACCGAGGCGCCATTGACCGCGGGGTCGGCACCAGCGGCGTGGTGGTTAAAAATTTAGGCGAGGCGCTTGTGCGTTACTCAAAATGCTGCAGCCCTGTTCCCGGCGACGAGATTGTGGGCTATACCACACGCGGGCGCGGGCTTTCCATCCATCGTACAGACTGCGCTAATATCCTTCATCTGGACGAATTGGAGCGCCTGCGGCTTATTGAGGTGGATTGGCGCGACCTTCAAAACATGCCTAACGCGTCCATATACAGGGCGGACATTAAGGTGATATGCGACGAGCGTATGGGTATGCTGGCGGACATAGCGCGCTTGCTGTTGGACGAACACGTACCGGTAAAATCTATAAACTCGCGCAGCGTAAAACACGAAATGATTTATTATATTGGCTTAAATATTAAGAACCGCGAACAGCTTGAAAAAATCGAAAGTAAGATTATGAACCAGCGCGGCGTGCACGAAATAGAGCGCGTGACCCTTTGAGTTTTTGCGCGTCGGAATTTTCGCTTCGCGAAAACAGCCTAACGGTGATTTGTCCGTTGCGGTGATTTGTCCGTTGCCGCGCCGTCCTTGTTGTCGGGTTCTATGATGGAAACGGGGAAATGGAGTATGGATATTGTAATGTTTCGGGCCGGTCCTGGCGGACCACCGCCTGCGGGAGGTATTATATTCAACGGTTTTGACCATGCGGGGGCGGCGGGTGCGGTTAAAAAAACGCATCCTACGCCCTTATTTTATGCTTCGCTGAATATGAAGGGAATGATACTATGGCTGCGTCATCCAAAATAAAAATTTTAATAGTGGACGACGACCGGAATATTTCGGAACTGCTCACGCTGTATTTGGAAAAGGAAGGGTACGAGACTCGGGCGGCTTTTGCCGGGCGGAAGGCGCTGCAGGAGTTTCAGCAGTTTGCCCCGCACCTGGTGCTCTTGGACCTGATGCTGCCGGAAATGGACGGCTATCAGGTATGCGGCGAGCTGCGCAAGGTAAGCGCGGTGCCGGTCATAATGCTTACAGCCAAGGGTGAGACCTTTGATAAGGTATTGGGGCTGGAGCTTGGCGCGGACGATTACATCGTAAAGCCCTTTGAGCCGAAGGAACTAGTGGCCCGGGTAAAGGCTGTGCTGCGGCGCTACGAGCGCAAGGAGCCTCAAAATGCTGACAAGCTGGCTGTGTTTCCCAATTTGGCAATAAACCAGGCCACATACACAGTAACGTATTATGACACGGTGCTGGAACTGCCGCCAAAGGAATTTGAGCTGCTCTTTTTTCTGGCGCAGCATCCCAACCAGGTTTTTACGCGCGAGAAACTCTTGGACCACATATGGGGCTATGAGTTTGTGGGGGATACGCGTACAGTGGACGTGCATATCAAGCGGCTGCGGGAGAAGATGCCCCGCCAGGACCTATGGGGCATAAAGACGGTGTGGGGCGTGGGCTATAAATTCGAGGTGAACTAGCTGTGTTTAAGTCAATATTCCGCAAGCACTTTATTATATATATAAGCGCGCTGGCGGTAAGTTTCGCGCTGTTGGGCGCGGCGATGACGACCCTGTTTAACCGGTACTTTATATCGCAGAAGGCCAAGACCCTGACCCTGCAAGGGCAGAAAATACTCAGTATATTGATGCCGCTGTACTACAGCCAAAACAATTTATTCAGAAAGGCGCAACAAAACCTGCTGCTTAATGAAATGAGCAACTTTAACTATTATATGGACACAACCTGTATAATAATAAACGACAGCCAGGAGGTTATCGCGTCGGCGGGCGCGCCGGACCTAGGGACTTTGCTGCCGACGGAGGGGTTGGAGCCGCTGTTTGAAGGGTCCGCCATAACAAAGCAGGGCACCTTGGGCAATATTTTCAGCGTACAGATGCTTACGGTGGGGCTGCCAATAGAAATAAACGGCAAGGTATACGGCGCGGCGCTGATGAGTACGCCCATGCCGAAACTGGAGCAGACCATGCTGGATATTTTCATAATTATGTTAATTTGTCTGGCGTTATGCGCCTTATTTACGGTAGGGTTTATTTTCTTTTTCCTGCGTTCGTTCAGCAGGCCGCTTAGGGAGATGAACGAAGCCGCGCGGGTTATAGCCGGCGGCGATTTTGAAAAGCGCATCGACCCCTGTTCCAAGGACGAGGTGGGGCAGCTAGCCGAAAGTTTCAACAACATGGCGGAAAGCCTGAACAAGCAGGAGGAACTGCGCCGGGCGTTTATATCAAATATTTCCCATGACTTACGATCGCCTCTGACCTCGGCCCGGGGATTTTTGCAGGCTATAGAGGACGGGACCGCGTCTGAGGAGAAACATGGTTACTACCTGCGCATTGTAATGGACGAATTGGACCGGCTGGCGAAATTAGCGGACGACATACTGGACCTTAACAGCATACAGGCGCCGGAACTCAAGCTGGAGGTATCGGAGTTTGACCTAAACGGGCTTGTGCGTAAGGCGGCGCGGATGTTCGAAAAGCGGATAGTGGACAAGAAAATAAACCTGCGGCTTAAGTTTGCCGACGACAAGAATATCGTAAAAGCGGACTACGACAAAATTTTACGCGTGGTGTACAATCTGCTGGACAACGCGGTAAAGTTTTCGCCCCCGGAAAGCGAAGTATCGGTTGAGACGACTGTGCGCGAAAAAAAGGTCATAGTCAGTGTAAAGGACAAGGGCAGCGGTATTGACGCGGAGAACCAGAAGCGGGTATTCGAGCGCTTCTTTAAGGCGGACGCGTCACGCGGCGAGGACGTAAAGGGCACCGGTTTAGGCCTGGCTATTGTGCGCGCGTTTTTAAAGGCCCACGGCGAAACCGTCACCCTTGTCAGCGAGGAGGGCAAGGGCAGCGAGTTCCTATTTGGACTGACTTTGGTGTGACAAGTATGTATATACAAGGTCAAAAGATTAAAAGATTAAGACCTTGGGGCTCTGCCCCAAACCCCGCTGGGGATTTCATCCCCAGACCCCTTCTTAAGTGCGGCGGGTGCAACACTTTTCTGTAGGGGCGAAGTGTGTTCGCCCGCTTTCAACTTTCTTGAAAAGACTGTACCTGAATCAAAAAGCGCTGCACTCGCCGCCCTTAAGATGGGGTCAAGGGGCGAAGTCCCTTGCGGGGGTTTGGGGGCGAAGCCCCCAAGGTCTTAAGCTTTTGACCTTCTCATTCCTTAAAGGTCGTCCCGCACGGACTCTACAATTAAGTCCACCAGCTTCGCGGTATCAGTAACTCCATTGATAACAGGCAGCCCGCGGTAATTCTTCAGCCTTTCCGCGATAACTCCGCTGAAGGCGATGGTTTGGCCGTCAAATTTGGCGTCCAGGTCCGCTTCGGTTATTCCCGTAATAATCCGGGGGCATTTTACGCCGCTGTCCCCTTCCAGCAGCACAAAATCCTGGGTATACAAACTTAAAATCAAGCCGATTGGGACTTGGCCCTCAAATATCAAGGCTGTTTCCCGCAGACCCCGTGCGCATACTAAAGCCGCCCCGCTTTTCCGGTGCCTGTACGTGTCCGTACCCGGCGTATCCATAGCAAAAACCTCATGATGGATATTTTTCACCGTCCCCACCGTATGGCCCCGTTTCCGCAATTCCGCTATTATGGCCGCCGTCACGGTGGTTTTCCCCGTTTTGGAGAAGCCCTTAAGCATAAATAACTTCATCGCTAGTTAAGCCAAAAAGCCTTCAAAACCGTGCCCCTTGGAAGCGAGGGGGAACCCTTGGGTATAATGGCGGCCACGTCGCAGCCTATAAGGGAACGTAGCACTGTGTTGCCCTGGTCATCCGCCCGCGGACGGCGTTCCGTCCGCAGACGGCGTTCCGTCTTAATCCGAACGGTTCCGTCTGACAAATCCAGCCTTCCTCTGATTATCCTGGTTCCGGCGCTTTTTTTGGGATAATCCTCCGAAAGCGCGGCTTGGATTTCGGTGTTCATGTATTCCTTAAGGCCGCAAAGTTTACGCAAGACAGGCCGGACTACGGCGAAATAGTTGACCATTGCGGCCGCCGGGCTGCCGGAAAACCCGCAGATTAATTTCCCGTCCATAGCCGCGTAAACACATGCCCCGCCCGGCTTAAGCTGAACCCTTTCAACCAAAATTTCCGCCCCAAGCAGTTTTAACGCCCGTTGCGTCAGGTCGTGCTCACTGCCCGCCACGCCGCCAGTCAAAAATATCATGTCGCAGGCGTCCAACAAGCGCAGCCGCGCGGCTATCTCCTCCGCGTCGTCACCAACAACCCCAAGCCAGACAGTCTCCGCGCCGGCGGCTAAACAAACCCCTTCCAAAGAATAGCGGTTTGTGTCTATGATTTTGCCGTTCTCCGGCGCGTCCCCAGGTTCCGCCAACTCCGCGCCCGTTGAAAGAATTCCCACCACGGGCCTCTTATACACCCTAACCCTGTCAAACCCCTGGGCGGCAAGGGAAGCCGCAAGGGCGGCGTCGATAGAGGCACCGGCGGGCGCTACCAAATCCCCTTCTTTTACATCTTCGCCCGCCCGGATAATATCAGGCCGCAGCGCCGGCGTGAAAAGCCTGACGATGCTTCCCGCGGCCCCGGCGGACGGACCCGCGTCAGTGTCCTCGTATTTTACAATTGCGTCCGCGCCCTCGGGAACAAGCGCGCCTGTAAAGATTTTGTACGCCTCGCCTGAAGAAACCCGATATTCGGGAACACAGCCGGCTGCTGCCTCGCCAATCACGCGAAGACTGACAGGGTTATCCTTCCCTGCCGAAACAGCGTCGGCGGCAATAAACGCGTAACCGTCGTAAGGCGAACGGTCAAAGGCCGGAACGCTCACTTCCGCCACCAGGTCCGCGGCCAAAACACGGCCATGCGCCCGCGTCAACGGAACCGTTTCCAAGGGCATAACCCCGCAACGGTCAAGCAAAACCCGGCAGGCCTGTTCAAAAGGAATGTTTTGCAGCATATGAAACCCCCTATTGACTAGAATAGAACCCTTATAACATATATCTGTTTAGTATGCAATAGGGAATTTTCACAAAAAATATTTCAATCTACAACGAATACGCGCGAAGCGCAAGAAGGGGTCTGCGTCGAGCAAGCTCGACTATCGGGGATGAAATCCCCAGCGGGGTTTGGGGCAGAGCCCCAAGGTCTTAGGTTTTGACCTTCCCCAAACCTTAAGTCCGCGCGTATGGGGCAGAGCCCCAAGGTCTTAGGTTTTGACCTCTGAATAGACAAGATTCTGCCGCGCGGGCCGAAGGCGCGGCTGTGCTTGCCCCGCCGCTATCTTACCCTCTTACTATAGTCTCCTCTCGCTTTGGCCCGGTAGACACATAAGTAATCTTCACATCCAGTTTTTCCTCAATAAATTCCACGTACCGCCTCGCGTTATCCGGCAGGCGGCTGTATTCCGTAATGCCGCGTATATTCGTTTTCCAGCCGGGCAGAAGGGTGTACACTGGCCGCGCCTCGTACAGCGTGGTTGTTTTGACAAAGCTGCCGTGCGTGCGCCCACCCAGGTCATAGCCCACGCACACGGGTATTTCGTCCATATACCCCAGCACGTCCAGGCAGGTTATGGCGGCTTCTGTGGCGCCCTGTACGTCGCAGCCGTACCGGGTGGCCACCGCGTCAAAATATCCCACGCGTCTGGGCCTGCCCGTTGTGGCGCCGTATTCGCCCTCGTCCCCGCCGCGTTCCCGCAGGGTTTCCGCCTCGCTTCCGAAGATTTCGCTTACGAACGGTCCCTCGCCTACCGCGCTGGAATACGCCTTTGTGACGGCTATTATGTCCGTGATAGCGTGAGGCGGCACGCCGGCGCCTACTGCGGCGTAGCCCGCCAGGGTAGGGGAGGAGGTGACATAGGGATAGATTCCGTGGTCTATGTCCCGCAAAGCGCCAAGCTGACCTTCCAGCAGCACTCTCTTGCCGGATTTAAGCGCCTGTCTCAGGAAATCTCCCGTGTCGCAGACATAACCCTTTATTTTTTCGCCCAGAGCCGCAACTTCCTCATAAACCCGCTCGTAATCCAATTGCTCCTTATCGTACAGGTACTTAAAATTAATATTCTTCTTCGCGCATAAATGACGTATCTTTTCCTTTAAATCCTTGTCGTGGTAAACCTGCCAGAGCTGGAAGCCCTGCTTGGAATACTTGTCAGCAAAGCAGGGCGCTATGCCGGACTTTGTGGAGCCGAACCGCCTCTCCGCCAGACGTTCCTCTTCGTAGACGTCCAGCAGCACGTGATAACCCATAAGCAGCTGGGCCCGGTCAGAAATTTTCAGGTTGAAAGTAATCCCAGCTTTGTTTACAGTCTCAATTTCGCTCAGGAGATACTCCGGGTTAAGGGCAACCCCGTTGGCTATGACATTTGTGGTCTCGCGCCGGAATACCCCTGCCGGAAGCTGGTGCAACGCGAATTTCCCGTGTTCGTTTATAATAGTGTGGCCGGCGTTGCTGCCGCCTTGATACCGCACAACCACGTCAGCCTCCGCGGCGCAGAGGTCGGTTATTTTGCCCTTGCCCTCGTCGCCCCAGTTGGCGCCTACAATTGCCTTTATCATATAAACACATCCTCGTTTTTTCTTAATTCTTCGTCGTCAAGCCCTAGCCGCGCGAGAAAATCCTCTGTTTGCAGCTCCGCGAAGCCAGTGAAATTTTCCGGCGCCAGTTCCCGCGTCAGTTCTTCGCCGGTCAGCGGAAAGTTCCCGTCAGCCGCCAGCCGCTCAAGCAGGTCGTTGGGCTGCCCTTCCTCCTTTACCCGCCGGGCGGCCGCCATGGAATGGGCGCGTATGCTCTCGTGCAGAGCCTGACGGTCGCCCCCGCGTTTAACCGCGGACATTAAAATATTCTCCGTGGCCATAAATGGGAGTTCCTCCTCTATATGCCGGCGTATCACGCCGGGGTACACCACAAGGCCGGCGGCCACATTCGCGTAAAGGTTAAGAACAGCGTCCGCGGCAAGGAAGGCTTCGGGTACCGCCAGGCGCTTGTTTGCGGAATCGTCCAGAGTGCGCTCGAACCATTGGGACGCCGCGGTTATGGCCGGGTTTTGCGCGCAGACTATAATGTAACGGCACAGGGCGGCCATGCGCTCGCTGCGCATGGGGTTGCGCTTGTACGCCATTGCCGACGAACCCACCTGCTTATCCTCGAAAGGTTCCTCCACCTCTTTTAAATGCTGCAGCAGCCGGATATCGTTACTGAACTTGGCGGCGGACTGGGCCACGCCCGACAGCGCGTTAAGCGCCCGGGCGTCCAGCTTGCGGGAGTAGGTCTGGCCGCTTACGCCGTATACGCCGTTAAACCCGAATTTACGCGCTATCATCTCCTCCAGCGCTTGGACTTTGGCGTAATCGCCCCCGAACAGTTCCTTAAAACTGGCCTGGGTGCCCGTGGTGCCTTTAGAACCCAGCAGCTTCAGGCCATTAAGCACGTGGTCCACATCCTCCAGGTCTGTAAGCAGGTCCTGCATCCAAAGGCAGGCGCGCTTGCCCAGGGTTGTAAGCTGCGCCGGCTGAAAATGGGTAAAACCCAGGCAGGGCAGGCCTTTATATTCTTCCGCGAAGCCTTTAAGCGCCGCCAGCGTCCTGTTGATTTTGGCGCGGACAATGCCCAGCGCCTCCCGCATTATAATAATGTCGGCGTTGTCGCCCACGTAGCAGCTTGTGGCCCCCAGGTGCATTATGGGACGGGCGGCCGGGCACTGCAATCCATAGGCGTATATATGCGCCATTACGTCGTGGCGCGTTTCCCGTTCACGGGCCTCGGCCTCCGCGTAGTTTATGTCGTCCTTGTGGGCCTTCATCTCGGCTATTTGCTCGGCGGTTATTGGCAGGCCCAGTTCGGCTTCCGCCTCGGCCAGCGCTATCCACAGCAGCCGCCAGGTCTTAAACTTCCTGTCGGCGGAAAACAGCCGCTTCATTCCCTCGCCGGCATAACGCGTTACCAGCGGGGTTTCATACACGTCATTCATGTTACTCTCCTTTAAGACTTAAGACTGAAACAGCGCCTTTATTTCCTCCGCGGATAATTTATTTATAAAATTGGCACCTTCATGTATCACAGAATCAACCAGATTTTTCTTCTTCTCTTGCAGTTCCATTATCTTTTCCTCTATACTGCCCTTAGCCACAATATTTATAACCTGCACAACGCGCTCCTGCCCGTAGCGGTGCGCCCGGTCCGCCGCCTGCGCCATAACGGCGGGGTTCCACCAGGGGTCGAAATGAATGACCACGTCCGCGCCCACCAGGTTTAGGCCCGTGCCCCCCGCCTTCAAGGATATGGCGAACACGCTCATCTCCCCGGCGTTAAACCGGTCGGCCATATCCGTGCGTTCCTGCGCCGGCGTGGAGCCGTCCAGGTAGAAGAACGGTATCGCCCGTTCCTCAAAGCATTTTATAAAAATCGCGAGCATAGCCGTAAACTGGGAAAACAACAGTATCCTGTGTCCGGACTCTATGGCCATGTCGATGGTGTCCAAGGCCAGGTCCAGCTTGCCGCTGCCCTGGCTGTAGTGTTCCACGTACAGCGAGGGATGACAGCAGATTTGCCGCAGACGCGTAATCAGGGCCAATATCTTTATTTGGCTGGCCGCGAATTCGCCCTTTGCTATTACCTGGTCCAATTCGCCCTTGGCCATCAGCATATGGGCCATGTAGAGTTTCTTCTGTTCAGGGTGCATGTCTGCGTACAAGGTTGTCTCCATCTTTTCCGGCAGTTCCTTTAACACGTCGGTCTTAAGCCTGCGCAGAATAAAGGGGGAGATATGCTCCCGCAGCACCCGCGCCTTGTCCTCGTTTCCGTCCTTGACTATGGGCGCTTCGTATTGGTTTGTAAATTTCGACTGGCTGAACAGATACCCCGGCATTATAAAATCAAATATAGACCACAGCTCGGTCAGGGAATTCTCTATGGGCGTGCCGGTAAGCGCGAACTTGACATCAGCCTGGACTTTTTTCAGGGCTATAGCGTTCTGAGTCTTGGGGTTCTTTATATACTGGGCCTCGTCCGCCACGGCGTAGCGGAACTTTTTACCCTCGTAGGCCTCCACGTCACGCTTTAAGGTGTCGTAGGTTGTGATAAACACGTCAACGTTTTTGTCGTTCGCGTTAAAAATTTCCCGGCGGTGCGCCGGCGTACCTGCCAGCACCACTGCGTTTATTTCGGGCGCGAATTTCTTAAACTCATGCTCCCAGTTGTACATTAAAGATGTGGGCGTAACGACCAGGGATACCGCCTGGCCGCCGTCCACCCCGTCCGTCCGGTTGTTCTTCGCGTCCAGTATAAGCGATATCATCTGAATTGTTTTGCCCAGCCCCATGTCGTCCGCCAAAATACCGCCGAAACCATAATGTGACAGCATTTTAAGCCATCGGAAGCCTGTCTTTTGGTATTCCCTCATTATATTCTCCAGCGCGTCCGGCACTTGGGTATCCATTTCGTTGTAGCGGTGGAAATTCTCCGTCATATCCGCAAACCCGCGGTCTTGGGCGTAATCTACTTTATTCCTGCTTAAAAGGTTGTTTAAGTAAATCCCACGGCTCTTGGGCATAGTTACGCTGGTTTCGTTTACGTCCTTTTTGCTCACGTCCAGTTCGGACAACAATTCCGTGGCCTGGCGCGCGCCTTCGTCCTCAAAACTTATAAACCGGCCGTCCCGTAAGCGGTGATACCGCTTCTTAATATTATAAGAGCCAATGGCGTCAACCAGATCGGCCAGGCTGTAGTTTAATTCCCCCATGTCCAGCTCCAGCAGGTTGCCTTTCAGCTTTACCCCGAAATTGCCGCGGGACGTGGATTTGTTATACTGACGATAGAACGCGTCCGAAGCGTATACCTCGTAAAGTTTCGTTAGTTCGTCAAAGCCCGCTTGATACAGTTCGTATATCCTGTCGTCGGCGGTCATGCGGTAAATTTTGTGGAGCTTGTCCTCCTTAAAGCCGCAGCGGTTCAGCAGGGCCAGGGCTTTGTATTCCCCGGGCAGGTCCCTGTAACCTTCCGTATCCTCCGGCGCGGGCGAGGCGCCTTCCTCGGAAAAGGGCCCGGTTTCCGCCGCGCCATATATAAACCGCGCGTTGCAGATTATATCCCTGCCGTCGCAGTCTAAATCCAGCCTGACCCGCACAGCCAGGTCCGGAACAATAGCCCCGGCTTCGTCCGAATCCACCAAGCCATACTCCACAAGTTTTGGCAGCATAAACCTGCGGAACCTGGTACATTCCCTGCCCGCAAACACAAATTCGTCCGCGTTCGGGTTGGCTGACGAGGCAACCTCCAAATTGCTGGCGTTTTTAATGAGTATAAGCGCGTCGGCTTTTTTCCTGTCCATTATGTAAAGCTTGTTCTCCCATACAACATAGGCGCTGCGCGCGCCGGACAAACAGGTGAGCTGAAAACGCGGCGTCTTAAGCCAAACGGTGTTGTCCTCATGACGCATACTGAATTTTATGCCAATGTCGTCCTTTGTTACCAGCGGGCTGATATAGTTGCCGTTTTTCTGGAATATAAACTCCTCGCCAACGTACAGTTCGATAAGCGAGTCCATAGCCCTGCCGGTCAGGTAAAAACGCTGGGGCAGCCGCGCGGACAGCTGGGAGACTATAATCTTGCTCATGTCGTTGTAGACTTCATACAATTCCATCAGCCGGTTGATAAACTCGCGGGATTTGGGCTCGAAGGAACCGGGGTCGTGCAAGAAGCCCAGGGTCTTACTGTACTGGACGTACCGGCGTTTCTTTATACTCTCGCAAAAGCCGTGCACGTCGTGGATGGTCTTGGTGCGCGCGGCGCTGACATCCAGAGACAAGTAAGGGCTGTCTGTATCGTCGATATTGACTATGGGGCAGGCGAAAATATCGCCGCTTAGGTCCGGCCCAGTGTCCATGGCAGGCGGGAGCGAGTCCGCAAGCTCGCGCATCATTTGCTTCTCAAAGCCCTTTGTCATATGGCCCACAGCCAGGGACACACGGGTGACGTCCGCTTCCCTGGGCGCGCTTGTGAGCGACAGCAGCGCCGCCACAACGTGTTTGCAAGCGCCCCGCCATACCACTCCCGCCCCGCAGTTGCATTTATAATGCTTTAAGCTGCGCGGTCCGTCGAAAGTTAGGGTGACATTGTATGTGGAATAATTGCCCGACACTGTGGCGTGGATAATCTGCTGACCGTCTTCGGTGGTTGAGCCGTATATAATCTTTTTTACGCGGCCTTCCTCCTGGTATTTTTCGCCCCGCATGTATACCGTGACGTTGGAGGCCAGTTCCTTTATGGTTTTCTTTTCTAGGAAGCAGGACATTGGGCGTCCGTTTCCGAGTGGGTGGGTGAGGCCCGAATAGTTCATAATTATTATCTCCTTGCAAAAAGATGGGGGCGCCGCCAGTTTTAGTCCAGCAACGTCCCTTTGTAACAAGCGTTTTTTGGCAGGCGGGGCTTGTTACCCATGGGCGCGAACTTAAGGATAGGGGACTCTGCCCCATGGGCGCGAACTTAAGAAAAAAACAAGCAATCCCTTTATTGAAAAGCCTGTACCCGCATCAAAAAGGGCTGTACTCCCCGCCCTTTAGAAGGGGGCTGCGCCGAGCAAGCTCGACTATCGGGGACGAGTCCTCAGCGGGGTTTGGGGCAGAGCCCCAAGGTTTTAGAGTTTTGAATTTCCCCATTCATTAAGTTTGCGCCAATGGGGCGCTGCCCCCCGGTTGGTGTCCGTTGTCCGGACCCATTCGCAAGCAAGTGCGTCAGGGGCAGCGCTTTTTGACGCGGCCGCAGCTTTTTGAGGGAAGCGGGCAAGACCAGGTTACTCGCTCTTTTCCTTTTCCTCGCCGGCTACCGCCGTGCTGTTCATAAGCACCAGGTATTTAAGCGGCGCGACTGTGGATATCGCGTGTTTATAAATCATCTGATGCTTGCCCTCTACTTCCAGCACAATCACATAGTTGTCAAAACCCTTTACTGTCCCTCGGATTTGAAAACCGCTGGTCAGGAACACCGTGACAGGCATATTCTCCTTTCTCACTTGGTTGAGAATGAGGTCTTGAAAATTTTTATTCATGTCTGCTATTCCTTTCTTAAAAAGATTTCTGGCTTAAAAAGATTTCTGCAATCCTATCTGCTATTATACTATAATTGCCATAATCGTCAATATCAAACCACAATTCTTTGCCTGGCGGATGGGCGGGGGACTGATTTTTAAACCATGTTATCTGCCTTTTAGCGAACCGGCGGGTATTGCGCTTTAAAAGCTCCAGCGCCGCTGACATTGGCATGTTATGCTTTAAGTGCCGCACCATCTCCTTATACCCCAGTCCGGCCATGGATGTCAAGCCCTCGCCGCAGCCTGAATCTAACAGGCCCCTCACTTCCTCTAACAGGCCGAGGGCTATCATGCGGTCCGCGCGCTGTTCTATGCGCCGGTACAGCGCGGGACGGCCGGCGGACAATATAAAAACCGACGCGTCATAAACCGGCGCCCGCTCCCTTTCCCGAGCGTTATGCTCGGATATCCGCTCCCCTGTCAGCAGGAAATATTCCAGCGCGCGGGCGGCCCTTCGCGTGTTGTTGGGATGTATCGCTTCCGCTGCCGCGGGGTCCACCTGGCGCAGGCGCTCGCGCAATTCCTCGGGTCTGCCCGCGGGCGGCGGTACGATTACCCGCCCGTCCGACTGGCTCACAAACTCCGTGCCCTTTACCAGCGCGTTTATATAAAAACCCGTGCCTCCCGCCACTATGGGAACCTTGCCCGCTTCCAGCACGGTCTCCACGGCGCGGGACGCCCGTTTTTGAAACTCTGCCACGGAAAATTCCTCGCAGGGGTACACCTCGTCTATAAGATAGTGCCGCACGCCCTTCATCTCCCCCGCATCCGGTTTGGCGGTGCCTATGTCCATGCCCTTGTATACCTGCATGGAATCCGCGGATATTATTTCGCCGTCTATCTTCAGCGCTAAATCCACCGCCACCTTGCTCTTGCCGCAGGCGGTAGGGCCGCCTATCACGATTATTCTCTTGGCGTCCATGTTTAGGTCCTTCCAAACTCGCGCTCCAAATCGCGCTTTGTCAGCTCTATTACTGTGGGCCGCCCGTGAGGACAGGTAAAGGGGTTTTCAAGCGTCATGAAAACCTCCACCATAGCGGCGGCTTCTTCCCTCGTCAGCGCGGCGTTGCCCTTTACCGCCGCCTTGCACGCCATCATTGCCACAGCCTCCGGCTTTAAGCCGCCAGCTGTTTTCCCTAGCGGTGATTTGTCCGTTGGCGCCCTGTCCGCCAGTCTGTCCAAAATTTCAATGAAATTTATCTCTGAAAGGGGCGCGTTAAAAATAAAGGGCACTGCCTTTAAAATTATGGGGCTTCCCCCTGGAACGTCCGGCGATTGTTCCAATTCAAAGCCCAAGCGCGTGAAGAGGTCCCCGTATTCTGCCAGCAGCTGGGCCTCGGACAGGGTGAGCCTCACAGCCACGGGCCGCAGCAGTGGCTGGGACGGCACGCGCCCTTCGTCCAAAGCGGCCGTGAAACGCTCGTACAGTATACGCTCGTGGGCCGCGTGCTGGTCAAATATATATACACTGGAGCCTTGTTCCACCACCCAGTATGTGTTAAATACCTGGCCCAATATTTTGTATCCCATAAAATTGTGGAATCCCGGCATTTCCGGAGCGCTTTCCGAATCGTCGATGATTATTTCTGTCAGGTCATTATTGACCGGGCGGGAATCCCTGCTTAGGGCGGTATAGCGCGCCGGTTCTTCCATAAAGGCCGCCTCGGCGTTATTATCAGGGCGGGCGGGCGGGTTATGAGCGGAGTCAGGCCGCGGCGCCGGGCCGGAGGGTCCGGTCCCCGCGGGAGGTTCCGCCACGTCGGGAGACGCGGAAAACAGGGCGGACGCACGCCCGTCCGCCAGAGAGCCGGCCTTCGGCATCTCCCGCTGGGAGAACTGCGCCAGGGGTATTAGCACATTGCGTTTTAGGGCCGCGTCCACAGCCCTTAAAAACGCGCTGTACACCAGGTTTTCATTCCCAAAGCGCACCTCCAGCTTTGCCGGATGCACATTAACGTCCACGAAGGCCGGGTCTGTCCAAAGGTTGAGAATGTAAAACGGAAACTTACCTATGCCCACCTTGGTTTTATAGGCTTCCTCCACCGCGGCCCGCACAAGGTCGCTGCGTACGCACCGCCCGTTTAAGAACAAATGCTCCCTGGCGCGGCTGCCACGGCTTAATTCAGGCTTGCCCGCCAAACCGTATACGCGCAGCGCGTCCTCGGAGAAATCCACGTCCATTAGCAGTTTCTCCACTTCCCGGCCATATACTTGGGACACAGCCGCGCGCAAACTGCCCCCGCCCTTTGTGCGCATTAGCTCCGCGCCGGTGTTTATGAATTTAAAGGCTATACCAGGGTTTGCCAGTGCCAGGCGTTCCATTATATCCGAAATATATCCCGCCTCTGTGGAGGTCCGCTTTAAAAATTTACGGCGGGCAGGAGTGTTGTAAAACAAATTCCTTACAATAATCGTGGTGCCGTCTACTGTTCCTATGTCGCCCTGGGACACTATCTCCCCGCCGTGTATTTGCAGCCGCAGCCCTGTCGGCTCCTCGGCACGCTTTGTCACCATCTCCACCCGCGCCACCGCGCAGATACTGGAAAGCGCCTCTCCACGGAACCCCATTGTTGTTACGCCGTCCAGGTCCTCGGCTTTCCTTATCTTGCTGGTGGCGTGGCGCGTAAACGCCAGCGCCGCCTGTTCCTTTACTATGCCGCTGCCGTTATCGGTTACGCGTATTAATTGCGCGCCGCCCTCCGATATTTCTACGGTTACCGCCGTCGCTCCGGCGTCTATGGAGTTCTCCACCAGCTCCTTTACCACTGACGCCGGCCGCTCTACCACCTCTCCGGCCGCTATTTGATTTACTACGTGATTCTCCAGTACGCGGATTTCATTCTCATTCATAGAGGTTTGGTCCTTTCTCCGGGCGGGGTTGGGGTAATGCCCGCGCGGAAAGTTTTGAACGCTGTTGGTTTGGTATGACAGCCGAGCTTACTCGACGCTTAAGACCATTATAACACATTATTGCAAAGCTGAACCACTCTTGATATAATTATAAGCGATAGGCACACACAGATAGTCGAGCTTGCTCGACGAAGGAGGCGCACTATTGTCAAAGAGGACTAATCAGATATTCGATAAAGCGATTAAACGGATATTGGGGCTGTCGCATCCGGCAGTTGTAGATTTGTTCAACGGGCTGTTTGATAAAAACTTCCCGCTGAACAGTCGGGTCACGTACCACGAAACGGAAACAGTCAGCGACACCGGCCGCACTATTGCCGACCCAATTATAAACCTCACCCCTCCGGAGGAGAGGGGGAAGAACACCCTCGGCGAAAAGAACGCCGG
>JAISYE010000010.1 GCA_031297485.1 Clostridiales bacterium | reverse complement strand
GCGCGGATAAGGGTTACTACGGTGAACCAGCGCTTGAAGCCATAGTGCTTAGAGGTTATATTCCACATGTAGTATCTCGCGGAGAAGAAAAACAAAACATTGAAAACAATCCAGAATTTAAGGCTCGCCGTTGGGTTGTGGAAAGAGTTTTCTCATGGTTAAATCGTTTTCGCAAAATTCTTGTCCGTTATGAGAAATATGCTTTCACTTATATGGGGTTGTTACAATTTGCATGTGCTTTTATCACTTTTAGACAAATCGAGTTTATTTAGGGATAAGCTCTAATCTTTTGACTTCCCCTATTCCTTAAGTTCGCGCCAATGGGGCAGAGTCCCAAAGGTCTGCCGCTTTTTGACCTTTCTCATTCCTTAAGTTCGTGCATATGGGTTAGCGCCCTAAGGTCTCGCCGCGAGCTCATACACGGATACTTCGCCGGAGACCTCAAATGCCGCCGCAAGCAGCGCTTCCCCCGTAGGGCTTGCGCTGGCGGGAATAAAGAACAACCCCTCCGCAGAATCGTCATGACCGATCCCGTCATCGTCAACATTTATAAAGTCGCGGCTGTTGATATAGTTTACATAAGTTATATTGCTCGGGTCAGTGATGTCATACATCATGACGCCGCCTACATGCTCCAGTGAAATAAAAGCAAAAGTCTTGCCGCTAATTACCCCGAGTATTACTGTTTCCGGCTCAGGACCTTTTTTGTTACTTCGGCTGTCTTTCGTCGTATCGTCATTGGAGCAATTGAAGTAATCCGGCAAGTATTCCGCTGTCAGACGCTCAAAATCGCTGCCGCTGTCGTATGCAAGTTCAAGGCCGTCCGGCGTTACTTCAAATACGGTGAACGCGCGTGCTCCGAACGTGTAATGCATGCCCTCGGCAGAGCCGGTGTTGCCGGGCAAGCCGTCGTAATCGCCGGTAAGGAACCGTACTTCCTTTGCCGTCTCAACGCCCCCGGTAGATATGATATTGTATTCCGTCTCGTTCAAGTAGTAGGTACCGACGGATTCATCGCCCCATTCCCTCGAGTCGCCTTCGTTTGCGGTCACAATATATGTCTTGCCGTCCGACTGGAAAGACGCGATACCGTCCGGCATACGCACGCCGTAGGTGTTGGCGTAAAGCGCGGGAGAATACGCGCCATCCGTGTCAGATGTATTGTCGAAGTCTACGGATATCTCCGAATAATCTTGGAAACCAAGAGGGTGTATACCAGTAAACTCCCCATTTTCAACGTCAAGCGCCGCGACCGCATTTGCCTCTTGAAGGGTAACAAATACCATGTTGCCTGCTGCCGCTATATATTCCGGCTCCAGGTCTACCGATGGGGCAGTGTCTTTTTTGATAACGACACCGGAATCGGTCAAAATGTTGCGCTGAGCATCGAATTTATCAAAATATACGGTCTTAGAAGTCTGTGCGGACAGATTAATAATGGTTACACTGCCCTTAGGGTCTGTAGTGCCTGCGCCATAACCGTCACGCGGTTCGCCCTCGTCGGCCGTCAGAATGGTATTCGCGTCATGGAACATCACCATGTCGGGTTGAACGCCGGTTTCATAAATGCCGTCCAACGTAACATCACCTTTATCTTCCAAATTGAGTACCGCCACACAGCCTGCCTTGCTGTACTCGACGTCCTGAATCGCGACGGCAAGTTTTGTTCCGTCCGGAGAGACCGCTACGCTGCTAAGGTCGCCGTACTCAAACCCTTCTGCGCTGACCAGCTCGGCGATATTCACATTTTTTCCGGTAAGCGCGCCGATGTATTTGTTTCCACCGCTTAGGCCACCCAGATTTATTGCGGTCAGAATGCCCTCCTGACCATTAACGGCATACGCGTATTTGTCTTTGGAACTGTACGCGACAATCTCACAGATGCCGCCGTCCGGCGAGCGCTGACCGGAACTGTAGCGCGCAAGTTCCACAACCGCAAGCACGGCACTCGTGTTTTTAAACCCTACGGCAATTTTTTCCTCGGGCAAAATACGGATACGGCCTTGTCCGTAAGCGTCCGCGTAATCCTGACCCACCGTTCCGCCGAGATGCTCGCCGATGTAGGTGATCAGAACTTGGTTATCCAAAATTACCGGCTGAACTACGATCGTATTGTCACGGAACATATTGATTCCGTCGCCGCCGTCCAAAAGCATATAGTTGTGCGACGCAAGCGTATAGGTTTGGTTCAGGTCAATCGGCTTGCCGCCGATTGCGGCGTCTTTAACGCGTCGTTCACCGCCCACTTTGATAAAGTTGCCTTTATCGTCTGTTTCTACGGTTGATTCTATGCTGGTATCAATCGCGTATGTCAGGCCGGAAACCTGCAAGAATCCGCCGAGTTCTCCCGGAGCCGCCCGCGACGCCATCTCCAGCGCGTCGAGGATTTCCGAACCAAGCGCTTCTACTACGCAGCCTGCGTTGTTGAACGGGTGCACAGAGATGACCTCGCCGAACATAATGTCGCCGGCGTCAATGTTTTCGCGAATTCCGCCGCCGTTCACAAAGGCGACATCCGCAGGTCCCGCCTGCCCTCCGGTTTTGCCGTTTCCAAGCACAAAGCGGTACGCGTCGGCGCATAAATCCCCGAGATTTGTTTCGCGGTTGCGCACCATACGATTGCCTGTCGACGGGTCGCTGACGGTCAGCGCAACATCCGTCTTGCCCACGACTTCCGCGAGGTCGTCGTTGAAGTTTGCATAGATATCTTCGGTGAACGCAAGGGTCGCTGTGTCCTGCTCTGTGTAGCCGGAGATCAGTTCCGTTGTAATGACACCCTCTGCGGTAATTTTTAGCAATCCGATATTTTGCAGCTTTGTGCCGGTTTGCGTCAGGATGACACTGCCGCCGTCCTTGTTCTGGACCGTTTGGCTGTCGACCACAGAGTGAGAGTGCGCGTCGATAAATGCGTCGATACCGGTCGTATTCGCAATTACGTCCGTCGAGCGGTAAGGCGCTGAAATTTCGTCAATTCCCAAGTGACCGACCGCGATGACATAATCCGCTTGCTCTTTAAGCGCGGCATCTACCGCAGACTGAACCGCAGCGTACAGATTCTCGCCATTGTTTCCCTCGCAGAACCCGTAGATGTACTCGCCGCTCTCGTTCTGAAAATAAGTGGGGGTTGATTTCGTGAAAGATTCCGGCGTTGTTATACCGACAAACGCAACTTTTACGCTGCCATAGTTAATAATTGTATAGGGTTTGTATACGGTTTTTTCTGTTAACAAGTCCATAAAGTTGGAGGATATTACCTCCGCGTTCAGTCCTTTCATTAACTCCTGCATACGCGCCATGCCGTAGTCAAATTCATGATTGCCAGGCACAAACAAGTCATAGCCAGCTTCGTTCATAATATCTATTAGATACTGCCCCTGGGAAAGCGTGCCAATTGCGTCGCCCTGAACCGCATCACCTGCGTCAACGAGCGTAACATTATCCGCGCCATGCTCGTTCTCCAGTTTTTTAACATAATCGCTTAAGCCGGCGTAACCGATATTTGTTACTAAATTTCCGTCTTTTACCTGCTGAACACCGCAATGAACGTCGTTAGTATAAACTATTAAAACGTCCGTCGGCGGAGTTTCATTTTGCGCTGCTGTTTCCGGCTGCGCCGTTGCTTCGTTGTTTGCGCCGTTGTTGCCGGCACAGGATACCAGCGACAGCAGCATTATCGCTCCAAGCAGAATCGCCAGACCTTGCTTGAAGAAACGCAAATGTAATTTTTGCATAAAGATGTCTCCTCCATCTATTTTTAATTACTTAGTAAGTATATCAGGTCAATGTAAAATCCAAATCTGATTTTTGTGAATTTTATGTAAAATTTGATCGTCCATTACGAAATGGAATTCCCGACGCCGCGATTAACGCTTGGCAGTTGTTTTTGTTTAAACCGCTAAAAATAAACTTTTTAGTAAGGGCGAACTGCGTGCGCCCGCTGATGTAAAAACCTTGAGGACTTGACTCAAGGTTTTTACCCACCGCCCAATATTGTTTGTTATTTTTTCAGATAAGTTCTGAGCTTATCCAAGATATCCTGCATGTTAAGGGGCTTTCCAACGTGGCCGTTCATACCTGCGTTAAGGCACATTTTTATGTCTTCGCGAAAAACATTGGCAGTCATTGCAATAATAGGAATATTTTTCGCGCGCGGGTCAGACAGTGCGCGGATTTTTTGTGTAGCTTCGTAGCCATCCATTTCCGGCATTTGCACGTCCATAAAAATAATGTCGTATTTGTCAGGGCTTTCAGTAAACATCTGCAGCGCGTTTGCGCCGTTCACAGCGCATTCAACTTCCAATCCTATTGATTCAAACAGCGATATGACAATTTCGCGGTTAATTTCTATGTCCTCGGCAACTAACACGCGAAAACCGCTGAATATATCCTTACGTTCTTCGGAACCGCCGCCTGTATTTAAATCAGACTTGGGCTGTGCGTGTGGCTCAGCGTTCTGCGCGCTTCCGGAACTTTCGCCTGCGGTTGCGGCGACACGTAAATGTATGTTAAATGTAAAGGCCGCGCCCTTGCCGAATTCAGATTCAACCCAAATGCGGCCGTTCATAAGTTCGATTATTCGCTTGGATATAACCAGCCCAAGCCCTGTGCCACCGTACTTGCGCGCCGTGCCGCTTTCCGCCTGCTCGAAGGACAGGAACAGCCGCGCCTGCTGCTCCTTGGTTATACCAATTCCAGAATCCTTTATGGTTACGCACAGCGTGCAAAATTCACCGACTAGCGACTGTATCAAGACTGAAAGGCGGATTTCCCCGCCTTCAGGCGTAAATTTTACAGCGTTGGACAAAAGGTTCGTAATTACCTGTGAAAGCCGCTGGTCGTCGCCAATAAGCAGGTCCGGTATATTTTTGTCCAAATCAAGAATAAATGAAAGCTTCTTTTCTTGAATACGAAAATCGTTAATAGTAATAACCTTTTGAATCATTTTAGAAAAACTGAACACTGCCAGGGAGAGTTCCAGCTTACCCGCTTCTATTTTGGACATGTCCAATATATCGTTAATTACGCCGAGCAGGTGCGTGGACGCCTCTTCTATGCGGTTAAGGCAATAGTCCTTACGCTCTATGTTATTAGAAGCTTTCCCAATAGCCGTCATGCCGATTATGGCGTTCATGGGCGTCCGCATTTCATGGCTCATATTGGAAAGAAAATCCCCCTTAGCGCGGCTGGCCTGCACCGCGCGCTCTAAAGCCTCAATTCTCGCGGCGTCCATCTTACTATGCAGGTATACGTTAAGAAAACCGCTTACCACAACACTTATCACACTTATAAACAGAAAGAGCGAAAGCGTATTTATAGTATTCCGCACCGTAAGCACCTGATGGTCATCAATATCAACACCAGATAGGGCAATTACATTGCCTTGGCTGTCCAAAACAGGCGCGAAGGCCGATATTAAACCCTCGTAACCTTCCGAGTAGCTTTCGAGGGGAGTGACGCTGGCTTTGCCGTATAAAGCCTTAAGTGGGATTTCCTCCCATGGTATGGGTTCGCTCGCTAAGTTTACGCTGCCATCCGTAAGGTCGTTATCAATAATAAACTGGGCCATGCCATTCACATCTCGCATATAATATACGAACAGAACTTTGTTTTCTATAGAAAAATCCACTAAACGCCTTTTTACATCCAGAAATAACGTTGTTTCCATATCTTCCGGATTTTGGAGCATAGCAAGCTCCTCGGCGGTGATTATTTTCGTCGCGTATCGGCTTAACGCCAACAGCCGTCCTTCGATGTCGTCGTATATGTACGCTGATATGGTACCCATCATAAAACTGGTATATACACACAAGGCCAGCACTATAACGGACGATAAAAAAAATAATATCAGTACAATCCTGCTGCTCTGATTGATTTTCATAAGAATCATTCCTTTTCATTGTTTTTTTAACATATTAAGGTATATTTGAAAATTCCTTAAAGCGCGAAATTTGAGATGAAACCGCTCCAATGTCGCGCTGGAATCCAATTTTCAAATACGTTCTAGAATAAATGCTGACATTATAATGCATATTGGCAGATGATACAAGGCGGCGATTATTATTAAATAAAAAAACTCTTTAAGGTTGTGTCTATTCAGATGTGTAAGGTTTATTCTCATGAATGAATACATTTTTCTCGGAATTTTCGCTTCGCGAAAACAAGGGGATTGTTCGTCGGGTTCTTTAATGAGTGCGCGCGAAGCGAAAAAAGGGGTCTGGGGACGAGTCCCCAAGGCGCGAACTTTTAAGGCTTGGTAAAGGTCAAAACCTTAAAACCTTGGGGCTCTGCCCCAAACCCCGCTGGGGATTTCATCCCCAGACCCCTTCTTAAGGGCGGCGAGTACAGCGCTTTTTGATGCAGGTACAACCTTTCTCTAAAGGGACTGGCTATTTTTTTTATTAAGTTCGCACTTATGGGACGAGTCCCCAGAGAGGTTTAGGGCGGAGCCACAAGGCTTTAATGTTTTAACCCCTGAACAGACACTAAGGGTTGTGTCTATTCAGGGATTAATAAGCGGAATAGCAACTTGTCTATTGATAAGACCTTTTACACAACATTAATTTCAAAAAAAACCTCCCGCAGGAGGTTTTTTTATTACTATAGTGTGGACTAATAGATTTTTCACGGACACAGCCTATAATGGACATAACATGGGGTCCATAACTGAAAATTGGTCCTGTTCGCAATCTAGCACTTGTGGTTTGAAGATGTGCCGTGCCCGTCACTCAGGAAGTGAGGTAAGTATACCGTATCGTCGTGGGTGTGCACTGTGGTTTTGAGGCAGTCTGTCACTGTACAGAGCGCGTGATAGTCGTGGCCGTCCCCGGCATGGTGCGGCTGATAATTCTGCAGTTCGTGGAAGTGCGCGTAACCTAGTGCGCAGGATTCGACTTGGCAGATAGGGTAGACGCCAAAGTTTCCAGCCGTGTCAGTCATTCGTCCAGCCCTGGAATGACCGTGCGCGAACACCGTGGTCACAGCGGCCAGCGTGAATACTGCGGCCGTGAGTATTGCAATTGTCTTCTTCATAAATATTCCTCCTGTATTGATCGCAGGGGCGGACTGCGTTCGCCTACAGCAACATCAGCAGATTATTGCGCCTTTAAGGTCCGCATCGCCCTCATGGCGTTCAGTACGGCGATAAGGGCTACGCCCACGTCGCCGAATACGGCTTCCCACATTGTGGCGATACCCATTGCGCCCAGCGTGAGGATTACCGCTTTAACCGCCAGCGCGAACACGATGTTCTGTATAACAATCGTCCGCGTTTTCTTGGCAATGCGTATCGCGTCCGCGATTTTGGACGGCTCGTCGGTCATCAGCACCACGTCGGCGGCCTCAATGGCAGCGTCGGAGCCTACGCCGCCCATGGCGACGCCAACGTCCGCCCTGGCGAGTACGGGCGCGTCGTTTATGCCGTCGCCTGCAAACAGCAGCTTACCTTTCCGGAAGTTCCGGCCCTGGGCGGATTTCGCCTCAAAAAGCCTTTCAAGCTGTTCAACCTTGTGCTGGGGAAGCAGTTCCGCACAGACCGTATCAAGCCCAAGCTCGCGCCCGATTTTCTCCCCCACGGCGCGGCTGTCGCCTGTAAGCATAACTGTTTTTCTTACGCCGAGGGCTTTCAGTTCCGCTATCGCTTTTTTACTGTCAGGTTTTACTTCGTCGGCAATGACAATATACCCGGCGAATACCCCGTCAACCGCCAGATAGACCACTGTTCCCACAGCGTCTGACTTTTCAAACGCTATGCCTGCGCTGTCCATCAGTTTGCTGTTTCCAGCCAGAACGACAGGGGCGGGAAGCTCCGGTACCGTGTTGGTGTTCACTCGGACGCGGACGCCATAACCGGCGATTTCCTCATATTCCGTAATATTCTCGCGGAGTCCGGAAGTTCCGGCCGCACCACTTCCATTATACGCCTTTTGAATAGATACGGCAATAGGGTGGTTGGAGTTGCATTCGGCTAAAGCCGCTAGTTCCAGCAGCGCTTCGCGCGAGAAAGCGCCTGCCGGGACAATTTCCGTTACCGCGAAAACACCCTTTGTCAGAGTGCCAGTTTTATCAAACACGGCGGTATCCACTCTGTGAAGCGCGTCAAGATAGTTGCTGCCTTTCACAAGAATCCCGTTGCGCGACGCGCCGCCTATGCCGCCGAAAAAACTCAGGGGTATGGAAATTACCAGAGCGCACGGGCAGGACACCACGAGGAACACTAAAGCGCGGTTAATCCAGTCGGCGAATCCTCCGCCCAACAGCACGGGGGGGATGACAGCCAGCGCGGCCGCTGCGAACACCACGGCAGGGGTGTAGTAGCGCGCAAACTTGGTGATGAAGTTTTCCACAGGCGCTTTCGCTCCGCTGGCGTTCTGCACAAGGTTAAGGATTTTGGAAACCGTGGACTCGCCGAACAGTTTATTTACCTCAATCGTAAGCAGGCCGCTTTTGTTTATTGAGCCTGACATAACTTCCGAACCAGGCTCCACGTCACGCGGGAGCGATTCGCCCGTAAGCGCGGATGTGTCCAGCGCGGAACGCCCGTCCGTCACCGCGCCGTCAAGCGGGATTTTCTCACCGGGCTTTACAACAATAAAATCCCCGACCTTAACTTCTTCCGGCGAAACCCTCCTAATTTCACCGCCGGTTTTAAGGTTCGCGAAATCGGGCCGGATGTCCATAAGCGCGGTAATCGACTTTCTGCTTCTGCCAACGGCGTATTCCTGAAAGGCTTCGCCGACTTGATAGAACAGCATAACCGCCACGCCTTCCGGATATTCGCCGATGGCAAACGCTCCGATTGTGGCGACGCTCATTAGAAAATTCTCATCAAAGACTTGCCCTTTTGATATGTTCTTTACGGCGCGGAGCACCACGTCGCCGCCTATTAGCAGATAGCCCGCGAGGAATACCGCGAGTTCAGCCCATTGGTTAAGTTTAAGCACCATACCGATAACGAACAGCACGGCGCCAATGCCTTTTAGAATTTTTTGAATCAGTGCCCGGCGTTCGCTTTCCGAGTCTTCGGCTTTGCGCTCCGCCGCCACGGAAGTTTCGCCCGTGTGTTCCTCAGCGAAGGAAACCTTAATGTCAGGCTCAATCCGCGCCGCGATTCGCGTGATTTCCGCAAACAAGGATGGAAAGCGGGATTGGCTGTCAGCGGTAAGCGTCAGCTTTTGCGCCATAATGTCCACGTTGGCGGACCGCACGCCGTCCAATTTCGCCGCCGCCCGCTCGATTTTTGCCGCGCAGTTGGCGCAGCACAGGCCGTATAGGCTGATCTCTTTTCTTATAATAGCTTCCATGGCTTCATTCAGGCCTCCTCTATAGCAATATCTTCATCTTCTTCGGCGCAGATAGCGCGCAGTTCGCGAAGAAGGGCGTCGCCGCTGCCGTCGAACGCGATTGTAATATTCGCGTCCTTTCCGACTGGTCCAGGTTTAAAATCCAGTTTCGCGTATCTTGCACCGGCGATTTTTCCGGCCGCCGCTTCGATTTCCGCCGCACAATTCTGACAGCAGAGTCCCTTGAGAATATAGGTTTTAGTCATAACAGGTCCCCCTTTCTTGTTGAACAATTGATAGTTTATTCAACTGTTTATATAAAAATATGATATATCTATTGCAGGGCAAACTGGGTCCGCCCGCTATTCGCGGACGTGCAGCAAACCCTGGGCGAACACATTGCTCACATGCTCGTCGTCCAGCGAGTAATAGACCACTTTGCCATTCTTGCGGTTTCTTGCAAGCCGTGTCTGGCGGAGCCGTCGCAACTGACGCGATACTGCCGATTTCGTTATGCCGAGCAGCACGGTAATGTCGCGGACGCATATCTCCGAATGCCGCAAAACGCGTAGTATATTTACGCGGGTGGAGTCAATACCTTGAACAGGCCGGCTAAGTCTATCAGCGTATCTTTGTCAGGCATTTTCCCCGTACTTCCGCGGCCACTTCTTCGTGAATCGCCTCGCAATCACAACGGTTAAGTTCTATTGTTTGTGCGGTCATGCAGTGTGCCTCTAAATTAAACAGTTGAATCATTACTCAATTATTCTACTATATCGAATTTAGTTTGTCAAGAGCTTTTTTGAAAAATATTTTTGACGCAACGAACCCATCGTAAAATCATACTATTAACAGTTAAACTGTGAATGGTCAAGGCGCGCACCTGCGCTTCATTAACTTACCACGCCGTATGCGAGCGGATGTAAAAAATCTGCCGGAAGTCCAGCCCCCGACAGTTCAACTATATATAATGAGACAGATTACATCGAAGTTATGCTCCACTGCGGATAAATTACGGACATAGAGGTAAGTCATGGATAATCGGGTCATGTAAAAAACGTGTTGATGAAGTAAAACCAAGCCTTGTGATTAGGGGGGCTGTGAAAATTGATTCAACATAATTCGCCTACCACCGGATAATCGGGCGTGTTTCATATTTGGGGTTAATCAGCAGACACATTTATTTCCAAGTACGTCATTATCATACATGATTTATTCGCTCCAAGGGGGAACTATATAAATTATTTACAAATTTTGTAATATACATTAAAGATGTAACAGGCTAGGATATTACATACCTTCAAATAACTATAAATATATATTACTATACAAGCGTCAACTTGTCAAGTAATTTTATAAAAAATAGCGGATATTAAAGAAATTTTCGCCAAACGAGATGGGAAAGTACTGGGGCCGCGAAAAGGAAGTTTGTAAAAAATAAGCGTCTGCCATATAGTTAAAAGCCTATTTAAACTGAAAAGGAGGGTTTAACTATGCCACAGATACAACTTACCGGCATACAAAAGCGGTTTACGGTTTACGAGCGTCCGGAGGGGAAGTGGCCATTGCTGCGCGGCGCGTTTATCAGGCATGCGCGGCAGGTGCAGGCGCTGGACAGCGTCAGTTTTTCCGTGGAGGAAGGCGAAATGGTGGGGTATATTGGACCCAACGGAGCAGGGAAGTCTACGACGGTAAAGATTATGAGCGGGATTTTAACGCCGGACGCGGGGAAATGCGTCATAATGGGGCGGGTGCCCTGGCGGCAGCGGGTTGACCATGTTTCGCGGATAGGCGTGGTGTTCGGGCAGCGCAGCCAGTTGTGGTGGGATGTGCCTGTTAACGACTCCTTTGACTTGCTGCGCGATATTTACGATATTCGTCCAGCCAGTTACGCCGTGCGCCGAGACGAGCTGTGCGCCGCGCTGGACCTGGGAGGGCTGCTTAAAACCCCGGCGCGGCAGCTGTCCCTGGGGCAGCGGATGCGCTGCGAACTGGCCGCGGCGCTGCTGCACAGCCCCCGTATTTTGTTCCTGGACGAGCCGACCATTGGGCTGGATTCAGTATCAAAACTGGCGCTGCGGGCGTTTTTAAAAGAGGAGAACCAGAAAAGCGGCGTAACCGTGCTGCTGACAACTCACGACATGGACGATATCCAGGCCTTATGCCGCCGCGTTATGGTGATAGGCCGCGGAAGGCTGCTTTACGACGGCGGGCTTGCGGTTATGCTGGAATGCTACGCCGCCCGCGAAGGGCAGGATATAGACGAAATAATCGCGGAGATGTACCGCGACATGGAATTGGGGGAAGAATAATGAGACGCTCCCTGAAGTTCCGGCCCCTGCTGAAAGCCTGTTTTTCCTTGTTCCGGATAGAAACTGCGGAGTCGCTGCAATATAGGGCCGCGGCCATTGCCGGCGCAAGTATCGGTATATTTTGGGGGCTGATTGAGATTACTGTCTACACCGTGTTCTTCCTTTTCGCGGACAGGAACGAAGCCGCGCTTAGCTTACCCCAGGTGGTCAGCTACTGTTGGCTGCACCAATGCTTGTTTGGGTTTTTTTCAATGAACATAGATTCGGAGATTTTAGCCAAAATAAATAATGGCGATGTGGGTGTAGAGTTGTGTCGTCCGCTGGATTTATATTTTCATTGGTTTTCCAAAACCGCGGGCAAACGGATAGGACGGTTTTGGTGGCGCGGAATTATTACAGCCGCAGTCGCGCTGCTTATGCCCGCGGGGTATCGCCTGGGCGCGCCGGACAGCTCGTGGGTGCCCGGGTTTTGCCTGTTCCTTATTTCCATTGGGGCGGCGTTTTTGCTGTGCACATCATTCGGAATGCTGATTACGGCCATACGTATGGGAATTACTTGGGGAGAAGGGCCTGCTAATATGCTGTTCCTGCTGAGCTTGGTGCTTTCCGGCGCCTACCTGCCTTTGCAGCTGTGGCCGGACGCTTGGCAGGGTTTTTTATTTTTTCAGCCTTTTGCGGGAAATTTTGATTTACCTATCCGTATGTATGTGGGCTCGCTGTCTCCTGGCGGCGGCGCCGCCGCAATCGGCATCCAGCTGACATGGACGGCGGTTTTTATCGCGTCCGGCAGGGTTATTATGAAGCGCAAGCTACGGAATATTATTGTGCAGGGAGGCTGAGTATGAAAAACGATTTAAAAGTATACCTGAAATATATTAAGATGCGGTTTTTATCCGGTCTGGAATACAAAGGCTGGTGGCTGGCCGCGCTGAACGTGCTGTTTACATGTGTTACTGACCCGCTGTCCACGATACTGATGTTCGCGCGCATGGGTAACGTCGGCGAGTGGAGCATGGAGCGTATTCTGCTGATTTACGCGCTGGCGGTCTGCTCCTTCGGCCTTGCGGAAACCTTTTGCAGGGGGTTCGACGTTTTCCCTTGGGCGATGATCCAATCCGGAAATTTTGACCGCCTGCTGCTGCGGCCGCGGAATCTGGCAGTGCAGGTAGCCGGTTCGGTGTTCCATATTCACCGTCTTGCCCGTGTGGCGTTTGGACTGGGCGCGATTTCCTGGGCATTGGTGCGTATGGGCGTTGCTGTAACGCCCTTTAGCGCCCTTGTGCTTGTACTGGCGCTGGCCGGCGGTTTTTTGACTTATTGCGGCGTATTTGTCCTAAGCTCGGGAATCGCCTTTTTTACTATCAAGGCTTTGGACTGGATTTTTATATTGACTAACGCCAGTTACCAGGTGACGCGCGTGCCAATGGACTATATGCCGCGCCTGCTGAAACGCGCGTTTACATTTGTCATGCCTGTTCTGCTTATAAGCTACTATCCCGCGTCGGTTGTATGCGGCTGGGGCGGAGCTGTTTGGCCGGGGCTGATGGCCGCGCCAGTGGGCGCCGTGTTCTTGGTGCTGTCAACAATAGTGTGGAAGGCCGGAGTAAGACACTACAAGAGCACCGGAAGCTGAAAGAATCCCGTTTCAATCCACATTCGGGTGTAACCCGAATGACTATATGACCCTAACGTCTTGAGTATTTTATGTGTCAAAGGCAAATTTTTGGCACAATCACCTAAGGCGTGTTTGAAAATTCCTTAAAGCGCGAAATTTCTAATGAAACCGCTGCAATTTCGCGCTGGAATACAGTTTTCAAACACGTCCTAATACGCAGTCCTCAGGATTCGTGTAATTATATAGCATGATGGCGCTAAATTATAAGAAAAAATTACGCTGGATCCCACACAAATTTTGAAAGACCCGGAATCCCGAGGGAATCGCGCCGTTCCAGACGTCGGCTTTACCGCTTTTTGCTGGTCTGGGTGGAACACCATGACCAGCAAAAAGCCAAAATTCAGCCGCCTGCCGATTCCTCAGCCTTAGGAATGACGAAAGTATAAGATACCAAACTTTTTCGGAAATGCGTTGAAGCGTTCGCATTTTCGTCGAGCAAGCTCGACTATCCCTGTGAAAAAATTCGACCTGTGCAATAGGTTTTTACTGAAAATGGCCCAAATAGCGAATTCCATTTTAGGCGGCAAAAATTCAGTACTCAGAAACCCGTCCGCATTGCAGGGTTCAAAGGCAATTGCACAGGTCGAAAAAATTTGGCGTTTAATTATACTCACACACGGGAACATCTGCTAAAAATCTTTCAGTGTTTTCGTGTGCGAGCAACCAACAGCCGGCGCGAAAAGTGCATTTCTTTTCGCGCCGGCTGTATAATTTGTCATCCCTTATGGCTGAACTGCGCTTTGTCCCCAGCGCCAAGCAGTTTCTTCATCTGCGTGGGATTTTTTTAAGCATATAAACCAGAAAATTCACATTGCTTTGCTTGCTATGCGGTTCTTTCACACGATGGAACTCAGAAAACCCTAGTTTTTCATACAGCCGCACGGCCGGGGTGTTCGTATCCGCAACTTCAAGTATAAATTCGTTATACAGCGCGGTTGACATAATGTGACTAATAAGCGCGAATGCCGCGCCTTTACCTCGATATTCCGGCGCGGACGCTACAAACTCAATCGAGCCGACATTGTCCGCAATTTCAAATGGGTATTTGTGTTCCTGCAACTGATTCTTCAGTACAAGATATGTTATTATGCCGCGTAATAAGCCCAAATGTCTGCGCAAATGGTGCGCCCGCAGTTTTATAGGTGCGGTTTTGCCGTCAGTCAGCGCGGCAATAGCGGCGATTTTCCCGCCGTCTGCCGCGACATGAAATTTTGACAGGTCAAACATATGTTCAAAAGCACGGGCTAGTTTTGCCTTATCACTGCTGAAATAGCGCAGCCATTGATAAAAGCCTTCCGTAAAAATGCGGCTGATTTGCGCTCTGGGTTCAAATAAAAGCCTGTCGGCAAGAATGAAAGTCATATTTTCGCCCTCCTTTGGGCAGTAAACATTATCGCCGACTACTTTCGGCATATGTGATAAAGAGCGCCCTGCGCACCGCAGAAGTTCAGGGCGCCGCCAGCCCAACTTCAGCGGGCCGGATGTGCAGGCCAGCCATCTTATACCGCCATTCTCTGGTGGTAATTATAACTTGGTCTAGGACGTGTTTGAAAACTTGATTCCAGCGCGAAATTGCAGCGGTTTTATTCGAAATTTCGCGCTTTAAAGAATTTTCAAACACGCCTTAAGGCGCTCTACATTAAAATTTTTAAAATTTTCAGCGCCCGCGAAGGGTGTATGCTTTTCCGAAGGAAATCCCGGAAGTTTCGGCCCCGAAGGATTACTTGGGAATGAGAAAGTATAAGTTACCAAATTTTTTCGAAAATGCGTTGAAGCGTTCGCATTTTCGTCGAGCAAGCTCGGCTATCCCTGTGAAAAAGTTTGGCGTATAATTGATTCGTCATTCCTTGCTGTTTGTAATTGATTGCAGTTCCTTCTCCGCGTTCCGCAAGTCCGTTTCGTATTTTTCAATCTTAAAATTAAGCCTTTCCAGCGTATTTTGCATTTCAAGAAGCTGTTCCGCTATGCGGTCTCGCTCACGAATCAGTATTTGTTTTCGCTCGCTTGCGGTGGAATCGCCCTGCTGAAACAGCTTGACGTATTCAATCAAGGCTTCGACCTGGACGCCCGCGCCCCGCATACACTTGATGAACTCAATCCAGCCGCAGTCGTACTCCGTATAGCTGCGAATGCCGCCCGCCGTCCGGCTGACATTCGGAATCAGCCCTATGCGCTCATAATAGCGTAAGGTATCAGGCGTCAGTCCAACTTTTTTGCAAACTTCCGCAATTGTCATTGCCCAGTCACTGCCTCCTAAAAATATTTTTGTAAATTAGGAAAAGTTATTGACTTGGAGTTAACTCTAAGTGTTAGAGTAGCATGAAGCTGGCGTAAAGTCAATGCTTAAAGCGAATATTTCCAAAAAACAAAAATAGGAGGTATTAAAATGTCTGTAAATCAAATTCCGGCTGAATTTTGTGACAGAGGAGGAATAAGGCGCGGTGATGGGAGGCGTGAAATGAGAGGAGGATTATTTTTGATTGCCGCGTTCGTAATGGCCATATCGCTGTCCGCTTGCAACGGTGTTGGCGCTGACAGTGAAAAAGCGCCAATTGCAACGCCGTCTGCCATGCCAAGCGGCGTGCCGAATAACAATGCAAGCGAAAGCCCACAATCCGGAGAAGAAAATGATAATACTAATGCGTTCAAGGAGGAACAAACGCGAGTGTTAGTAGCATATTTTTCCTGTACAGGGAACACAAGACGATTAGCGGAGTACGCGGCGGAGGTACTCGACGCGGAGATTTACGAAATCAAGCCGAAAGAACCGTACACCACCGCCGACTTGAATTACAGCGACGCTAAAAGTCGGACTTCGGTTGAACAAAATGATACTGCCGTGCGGCCGAAAATTGCCGGTTCTGTAACAAATATGAGGGATTATGACATTATTTTTATCGGATATCCCATTTGGTGGGGTGAAGCGCCCAGAATAGTCAGCACATTTATTGAAAGCTACGATTTCGCGGGGAAGACGATTGTGCCGTTTTGCACCTCTGGCAGCAGCGAGATGGGTTCCAGCGCGGAAAATCTGCAAAAAATATGTTCCGATAAGGCGGCTTGGCTGAATGGGCGCAGATGGGGCAGCGGCGCGTCCAAAGAGGACATTGCTAATTGGATAAACGGTTTGAGTCTGGAAACGATTGTGACCGCAGAAGCGCCAAAGCTGAAAATAACGGTTGGCGGCAAGACGTTCACCGCGACAATGGAGGATAATTTTTCCGCAAAGGCGTTAATGGAGTTATTATCCGAAAATCCGCTGACAATCCAGATGGAGGACTACGGCGGATTTGAAAAAACCGGCCCGCTGGGGAAAAGTCTTCCGACAAACGACGAGCAAATCAGCACAACAGCAGGGGATTTAATCCTGTATCAGGGTAATCAATTGGTTATTTTCTATGGGACCAACTCGTGGAATTATACCCGTTTGGGCAAGATAGAGGGCGTTACCGCCAACGAGTTGAAAGAGGCCTTTGGAATCGGAAACGCGGCCGTGACACTCTCAATAAATTGAAAAAGGTGAGCATAATGGAACTTAACGAACTTTTGGAACACCTGGACTCCTGTAAGCCCCTCATCGGGGAGGCGGAGGCGAATAAACTTCTGCGGCACTGCGCAAACGAAGCAATGCGCGTCACGGCGGAACTGAACGCTTCATACCACGAGTTTGCAGAAATTCGCAATCTTTTTTCGCGGCTTATCGGAAAAGACGTTGATGAATCCTTTTGCCTGTTCCCGCCGTTTTACGCCGATTTTGGCAAAAACATCACAGTCGGTAAAACGTGTTCATCAACTCCTGCTGTTGCTTTCAAGACCAGGGCGGCATTATAATAGGCGACAATACGTTTATAGGGTACCGCGTGACGCTTGCCACGCTCAACCACGGGATTCTCCCGCAAGACCGCGTTTCGCTGTATCCCGCGCCGATAAGCGTCGGCAATAAAGTCTGGATTGGCGCGGGCGTTATCGTTTTACCCGGCGTGACTATTGGGGACAACGCAATTATCGCCGCCGGAGCTGTGGTTACAACAGACGTTCCCGCAGATACAATAGTCGGAGGAGTTCCGGCAAAGGTTATCAAAAAAATATAATTTTTAGGAGGATGGAGCGAATGAGGTTTTATACCCGCGAAGGAATACATTTTGAGTATCCGAGTTTCCGTGGAAACTCTAATATAAGCGGAGATGTTGAAAATGAACATCAACATCAACGTAGAAAACAAGGATACCGAAAAAACTTGAAATAAGCGGCATAGCTAATCATCTCCTTTAATGCTATTGCACTCTGTCTGCCATGAAAATTCAACCCCTTTGCGGAACGAATGAAGGTGAGATAACAAAAAAACGGGGCGCGGCGGTTGAGTGGGTGCTGCGCCCAATAGGCGTGAACTTAAGAAAAAGATAAACAATCCCTTTTATTGAAAGCGGGCGAACCAACGGACAATTCACCATTAGGTTCGCCCCTACAGAAAAGCGCTGCACCCGCCGCACTTAAGAAGGGGTCTGGGGACGAGTCCCCAGCGGGGTTTTAGGCAGAGCCCCAAGGTCTTAATCTTTTGACCTTTCCCAAGTAAAGTTCGCATGTATAGGCAAGCGCCCATAACAGTGAAGTGTCCGTTGGTCTTAAGATTTTAAACGTATTTTTAAAACCCCTAAAAGGAGCAGTACCATGTACCGTATGTTTTGTATAGTTGTAGGATACTTTATAGGTTGTATTCAAACTGCGTTCATAGTGGGGAAATTTATCGGCAACCTGGATATACGGGAGCACGGCAGCGGCAACGCGGGCACCACAAACGTCACCCGGGTGATGGGCTGGCGCGCCGGCGTGTTCGTGTTCGCGGTGGATATTCTAAAGGCCGTGCTGGCCTACGCGCTGTGCTCCCTTATTTTTGGCGGGCGCTTTGCGCCAGGCGGCGCCGGCCTTGTCAGCGGGGAGAGTATACTGCCCGGTCTGTACGCTGGTGCAGGGGTTATATTAGGCCATAATTTTCCGTTTTATATGAAATTTAAAGGCGGCAAGGGCATTGCTTCCAGCGTAGGCGTTATCTTATGCGTAGATTGGCGCATAAGCCTTATTGATTATGCCTGCGCCCTTTTCGGCGCGTTGATTACTAAATATGTGTCCCTGGCGTCGCTTATTGTCACGGGCTTATTCCCGATACTACTTTTTCTGTTCGGCTACCAGCTTGAGGTCTGCCTTATTGAGTTGGCTATGGCCGGGCTCGCTTACTTCCAACACAGGGACAATATTAAGCGCCTGGCAGCTGGCACAGAACGGAAATTCAGCATTGGAGGCGAACCAAAATGACGCGTATTGTTGTGGCAGGCTCAGGCGGCTGGGGAACGGCGCTGGCCTGTATGCTGGCGAACAGCGGCCGCCAAGTAGTGCTGATGTCTCATTTTGAGGAGGAAGCGCGGTCCATATCGTATCATAGGGAAAACCGCGAGTTTTTGCCCGGCGCCCTCCTGCCTGATAATCTAACTGTTATTCACATGTCGGAAAAATGCCTGGCCCAATACCTGCCGGAGGCGGACGCGGCGGTTATAGCCGCGCCGTCGAAGCACGTGCGCGCCACAATGGAACGTATACAAGCGTATATTGCGGCTAAAACTATATTCGTAAGCGTTTCCAAAGGATTGGACAGCAGCCCGCCCCTACGGCTTTCGGAGGTTATAGCGCTTTACGCGCCGAAGAACAGAATCGCCGCGCTGTCCGGACCGAGCCACGCGGAAGAAGTCGCGAGAAACCTGCCCACGGCCTGCGTCGCCGCGTCAGAGGATTACGCCGCCGCGAAAGCGGTTCAGGATATTTTCATGAACCGTTTTTTCAGAGTGTATGCCAGTGTTGACCTGTTGGGCGTGGAACTGGGCGGCGCCTTAAAGAACGTTATCGCGCTGGCCGCCGGAATTTCCGACGGGCTGGGCTACGGCGACAACGCCAAGGCCGCGCTTATGACCCGGGGGATGGCGGAAATAACACGCCTGGGCGTGGCTATGGGCGGTATGGCCGGCACGTTTGCCGGGCTGTCCGGAATGGGCGACCTGATAGTCACCTGCACAAGTATGCACAGCCGCAACAGGCGGGCGGGAATTCTGCTGGGACAAGGCAAGAGCCTGGATGAAACGCTTAAGGCGGTGCACATGGTTGTGGAGGGCGTCAATACGGCGCATTCCGCCTATGAACTTTCAAAAGTGTATGGCGTGGAGATGCCCATAACCTATGAAATTAACCAGGCGCTTTTTTGCGGAAAAGACCCCGCCCAGGCCGTGGTAGACTTAATGACCCGTGATAAAACCTCTGAAGGGATTGAGCATATATGACAGTAAAGGAAATTTACGCGGACTACAAGCCCATGCTGGGGCGTGAAATAACCCTCGGCGGATGGGTGCGCACAGTTCGGGACAATAAAAATCTCGGCTTTTTAGAATTAAACGATGGTACGTTTTTCAAAAGCGTGCAGGTGGTGTTTGACAGCGGGCTGGAAAACTTCGGCGAAGCGGTGAAACTTGGCGCCGGCGCGGCAGTGACAGTGACAGGGACGCTGGTGGAAAGCCCCGGCGGTAAACAGATGTTTGAAATAACGGCCTCGGCTATACACGTGGAACGCGATTCACCCTCCGACTATCCGTTGCAAAAGAAACGCCATACCGTGGAATACTTGCGCACAATCGCCCATTTGCGGCCGCGCACTAATCTGTTCTCGGCGGTGTTCCGCGTGCGCTCGCTTATAAGTTTCGCCATACACAAATTTTTTAATGAACGCGGCTTTGTGTACGTGCATACGCCCATAATAACCGGCAGCGACTGTGAGGGCGCGGGTGAAATGTTCAGGGTGACGACCCTGGACCCAGCCGGCCCGCCTAGGGACGCGGCGGGCAATGTAAACTACGGAGAGGATTTTTTCGGAAGGGAAACAAACCTGACGGTAAGCGGCCAGCTGTCGGCGGAAGCCTTTGCCATGGCTTTCCGCAACGTCTACACCTTCGGGCCTACCTTTAGAGCGGAAAATTCCAATACCGCGCGTCACGCGGCGGAATTTTGGATGGTAGAGCCGGAAATAGCCTTTGCCGATTTGCGCGACAACATGCGGCTGGCGGAGGATATGCTTAAATACGTTATCAGGTACGTACTTGAAAACGCGCCGGAAGAGATGGAATTCTTCAGCAATTTTGTGGACAAGGGTCTGCTGGAGAGGCTTAGCAATTTACTGGGGGCGGATTTCGGCGTTATAACTTACACCGAGGCGGTACGCGAGTTGGAGGCTTGCGGCGAAAAATTTGAGTATCCGGTCAAGTGGGGTATAGACTTGCAAACCGAGCACGAACGTTTTTTAACGGAGAAAATCTACGGGAAGCCGGTGTTTCTAATTGACTATCCGCAGGAAATAAAGGCGTTTTACATGCGCCTTAATGAGGACGGCAAGACAGTGGCGGCCATGGACTTGCTTGTGCCGGGGGTTGGTGAGATTATAGGCGGCAGCCAGCGCGAGGAGCGTCCGGACTATCTTAGGCGCGCCTTGGAGAAGTTTGGGCTAAAGGAAGAAGATTACTGGTGGTACATGGACCTGCGGCGGTTCGGCGGCGTCCGCCACGCGGGCTTTGGCCTGGGCCTGGAGCGTTGCGCTATGTACCTGACCGGCGTCGCCAATATCCGCGACGTGCTGCCATTCCCGCGGACGGTTAAGAACGCGGAGTTTTAGGCAAATGGATATAATAAAAATTGAGGACTTGTACTTTGAATATCCGGGGCAAGGGGAGGAAACTTCCGGCGACGGCCGGACGTTACGGCCCCGGCAGCCGGCGGCGTTAGACGGTGTCAGCCTCAGCATAGCGAAGGGTGAGTTTGTGGCGGTGCTGGGGCATAATGGTTCCGGAAAATCGACGCTGGCGAAGCATATAAACGCGCTGCTGCTGCCCACTTCCGGCGTGGTGCGGGTAAAAGATTTCGACACCCGTGACGAAGCCAGTGTGTGGAATATACGTCAAAGCGCGGGCATGGTGTTTCAAAACCCGGACAATCAGCTTGTGGCCGCTATAATAGAGGAAGATGTGGCGTTCGGCCCGGAAAATATGGGGATACCGCCGCCAGAGATACGCAGGCGTGTGGACTGGGCGTTAAAGACAGTTGGCATGGCGGATTACGCGGACCATTCCCCCAGTCAGCTGTCCGGCGGGCAGAAGCAGCGGGTAGCCATAGCGGGGGTGCTGGCCATGAAGCCGGACTGCATTGTATTGGACGAGCCTACCGCAATGCTGGACCCTGGCGGACGCAAGGAAGTGCTGGATACAATCTTGGACCTTAACAAGCGTGAGGGCATAACCATTGTCTTAATCACGCACTTTATGGAAGAAGCTGTGAAGGCCGACAGGGTTGTGGTAATGGAAAACGGCGCTATTGTAATGGAAGGCTCGCCCCGCGGCGTGTTTGCCCAGGTGGAAAAGCTGAAGGGCATGGGGCTGGATGTTCCCCAAGTAACGGAGGTTTGTTATTATCTGAACAAAGAGGGGCTTGACATTCCGGCCGACCTTCTTAGTATAGAGGAAATGGTAGATGCGTTATGTCAATTGAAATAAGGAACGTCACGTTTTTTTACAACGCCGGTTCGGTGTTAGAGAAGAAAGCGCTGGACGACATCAGCCTGAAAATTGACGCGGGTGAGTTTGTGGGGCTTATTGGGCACACCGGCTCGGGCAAGAGCACGCTGGCTCAGCACATGAACGGTCTGCTGCGCCCGTCGCGCGGGCAGGTGCTGATAGGCGGCGAGGACATACACGCGGACAAGTCCAGGCTGAAGCAGGTAAGGCGCAGGGTTGGGCTGGTGTTCCAGTATCCCGAGCATCAGCTGTTTGAAATGACTGTGTTTAAGGACGTGGCCTTTGGTCCGGAGAACATGGGCTGGACAAAGGCGGAGACCGAGGCGGCGGTTATAAGCGCGCTGGAGCTGGCCGGTATAGAGAAGGAACTGTACGAGCAGCCGCCCTTTGAGCTTTCGGGGGGGCAGAAGCGACGGGTGGCGATAGCGGGCGTACTTGCCATGCGGCCCGAGATACTCTTGCTTGACGAACCGGCGGCAGGTCTTGACCCGCGCGGCCGTGACGAGATTCTGGACAAAATAAAGGAGATGCACCAACAGCTTGGCATAACCGTAATACTTGTTTCCCACAGCATGGAGGACATATCACGCCTGGTAAGCCGGATAATTGTAATGGACAGCGGCAGAATAGCGCAATCCGGCGCGCCAGGGGAAATATTCGCCCGTGTGGAGGAACTGGAGCGGATAGGGCTCGCGGCGCCGCAGATAAGTTACATTATGCGCGAGCTTAAAGAGCGCGGCTTTGACGTGCCCACGGACATTTTTACTGTGAAGGAAGCCGTGAAGGCAATTACCGCCGCTTTTATCCCATTGGCGCGAACTTAAGGCTTGGGAAGGGTCAAAAGATTAAAACCAACGTACAGTTCACCGTTAGGGGCCTAACGATGGTTTGTTCGTTGGCCCCAAACCCCGCTGGGGATTTCATCCCCGATAGTCGAGCTTGCTCGACGAAGCGCTTTTTGATGCGGGTACAGCCTTTTAAGAAAAGGGATTGTTTATTTTTTTTTAAGTTCGCACCTATGGGGCTCTGCCTAAAACCCTGCTGGGGACTTCGTCCCCGATAGTCGAGCTTGCTCGACGCAGACCCCTTCTTAAGGGCGGCGAGTGCGATAGTCGAGCTTGCTCGACGAAGCGCTTTTTTGGCGCAGGTACAGCCTTTTTAAGAAAAGGGATTGTTTGTTTTTGCAGGTGGCGAACTGTGTTCGCCCGCCAGCGCCTATGGCGGTTCGCCCCTACAGCACCGCGCCCTGGTCAGCGCCGGACACCAGCCGGGTATACCGCGCCAGGTACCCTGAGGATACCCGCGGGCTTGGCGGCGTCCAGGCGGCCCTGCGCGCGGCCAGGTCCTGGTCGGAAACGCAAAGGTGTATCGTGCCGCCGTTGATGTCTATTCTTATTATATCGCCCTCGCGCACAAGGGCTAGGGGTCCGCCCGCCGCGGCCTCCGGTGAGACGTGCCCCACGCAGGCGCCTCGGGACGCGCCGGAAAACCGGCCGTCAGTTATAAGGGCCACGTCCTTGTCCAGCCCCATGCCCGCCAGCGCGGAAGTGGGGGAGAGCATTTCCCTCATGCCAGGGCCGCCCTTGGGCCCTTCATAGCGGATAACAACCACGTCGCCTTTTTCGATTTTTTGGCCGAAGATCGCCTCTACAGCGGCTTCCTCCGAGTCAAAGACCCGCGCGCGGTTTTCCGTTACCAGCATTTCCGGAGCCACGGCGGAACGCTTGACGACACAGCCCTTTGGCGCCAGGTTCCCGTACAGCGCCGCTATGCCGCCGGTGGCGCTGTAGGGCTTGGAGACAGGCCGGATTACCTCCCGGTTCATATTGACCGCGCCGGATATGTTGTCCGCAACAGTCAGGCCGGTAACAGTCAGCGCCCCTGTGTCCAGCAGACCGCCGGAAGCTCCGGTCCCGCCGGAAGCTCCGGTCCCGCCGGAAGCTCCGGCCCCGCCGCAAGCCAGTTCCTTCATAACCGCCTGTATGCCTCCAGCCGCGTACAAGTCCTCCACGTGGTGGCCGCCGGCGGGCGCCAGCCTGCAAAGGTTTGGCGTGCGCGCGCTTACCTCGTTCGCCAGGTTTAAGTTCAGCTCTATGCCCGCTTCCCGGGCTATGGCCGGCAGGTGCAGCATGCTGTTGGTGCTGCACCCAAGGGCCATGTCAACGGTAAGGGCGTTTCTAAACGCGCCGGCTGTCATAATGTCACGCGGCTTTACACCGGCGCGCACCAGGGCCATTATTTGCCCGCCCGTCCGCTTCGCCAGGCGGACGCGCGCCGCCATTACGGCCGGTATGGTCCCGTTGCCGGGCAGTCCCATGCCCAGCGCCTCTGTCAGGCAGTTCATGCTGTTGGCTGTGTACATGCCGGCGCAGGAACCGCAGGAGGGGCAGGCTTCGTTCTCTATGGCCAGCAGTTCGGTTTGGGATATTTTCCCTAAATTGTAAGCTCCCACAGCCTCAAAGGTGTTTGACAGGCTGAGGCCGGAGGCTTTGCCTGAAATACGCCCCGCGAGCATAGGGCCGCCGCTTATCATGATGCTTGGAATATTAAGGCGTGCCGCGGCCATTAACATACCGGGCACAATTTTGTCGCAATTTGGTATCAACACCAGTCCGTCAAAGGCATGGGCCGCGGCCATGACTTCCACGGAATCGGCTATAAGCTCGCGGCTGGGCAGCGAGTAGCACATGCCGATATGGCCCATTGCTATGCCGTCGCATATGCCGATGGAAGGGAATTCCACCGGCGTGCCGCCTGCCGCGAGTATGCCCTTTTTTACGGCTTCGGCTATGGTGTCTAAATGTATGTGGCCGGGTATTATCTCGTTTTGAGAATTGACGACGCCGATTAAGGGCCGCGCCAGTTCCTCCTCCGTATAGCCCATAGCCTTAAAGAGCGCCCGGTGCGGCGTTTTATCCTTCCCGGTCTTTACCCTGTCGCTTATCACAGCCCGCCAACCTCCTTGACCCACCCGAAGGTATCGGGCAGCCGCCCGTATTGTATGCCTGTCAGGGTGTCGTACAGCCGCCGCGCCATTGGCCCGATGTCTCCGCCCAGGGTTATGGAGCGGCCGTCCCAGTTAAATTCCTTTATGGGCGAGATTACCGCCGCCGTGCCGGAGCCGAAAGCTTCCTTAAGAAGGCCCTGTTTATGAACGTCGTACAGCTCTTGTATGGAGATTCTGCGTTCCTTAACAATCACGCCCCAACTGCGGGCAAGCTCGATAACGGATTCCCGCGTTATGCCGCGTAAAATACTGCCGTTTATTTCCGGTGTTACAAGCTCGTCCGGGCCGGAAGTCTTTGAGCCTATTACGAAGAACACATTCATGGTGCCTACTTCTTCTATATATTTGCGTTCCACACCGTCCAGCCACAGCACCTGGGTATAGCCTTTTTCCTTAGCTTTTTCCTGGCCTTTTAAACTGCTGGCGTAGTTGGCTATGGCCTTGGTAAACCCAAGCCCGCCGCGCACCGCGCGCACGTATTCGTCCTCTACGTATATTCTAACTGGGTTAATGCCTTCTGGGTAATAGGAACCCACAGGGCTTAATATTATCATGAATTTATAGCTGGACGAAGGGTGCACGCCCAGCGCCGATTCCGCGGCGAAGGTAAAGGGCCTGATATACAGCGACGCGTCCGGGTCCCCGGGTATCCAGTCCTTGTCTATCTGAATCAGGCGTGTCAGCGCTTCCACACAAAAGTTTACGTCGATTTTCGGGATACATACCCGCTCGTGGGAAAGGTTCAGACGCTCGAAATTCTTTTCCGGCCTGAACAGCAGAATACGGCCGTCAGCGGCCTTGTAACATTTTAATCCCTCGAACACGCCCTGGCCGTAGTGCAGCACCATTGACGCGGGGTCCAGGGACAGGGGGCCGTAAGGCACAATCGACGCGTCGTGCCACCCGACCAGCGTGTTGTATTCCAGCGTAAACATATGGTCTGTAAAGTACTTGCCAAAGCCCAGGCTGTCTACCGGCGGCTTGGGTTTCGGGGAAAGACATAGGGTTGTTCTTATTTCCATAGGGTTATCTCCTTACTGTCGCGGGCGAACGCGGTCCGCCCCTATATTTGCGGCGAACCCGGATATTCCGGCCCCGGCGTTCGCCCCTGTACTAAGGCGTGTTTGAAAATTCCTAAGAGCGCGGAATTTCTAATGAAACCGCCGCAATGATAGTCGAGCTTGCTCGACGCTTCGCGCTGGAATCCAGTTTTCAAACATGTCCTAAGGCGTGTTTGAAAATTCCCTAGAGCGCGAAATTTCTAATGAAACCGTTGTAATGATAGTCGAGCTTGCTCGACGCTTCGCGCTGGAATCCAGTTTTCAAACACGTCCTAAGGAATGACGAACGACATTAAACGCCAAGCTTTTTCACAGAAAACGCGAACATTTTAACGTATTTCGCCGAGCAAACTCGGCTATCTCCGAAAAAGTTTGGTAACTTATAGTTTCGTCATTCCTAAGTTTTCAATTATCAGTGTTCCCATTTTTTTTGTGCCTACCCTGATTTTATTGTGCGACATAATGTCGCTTGTGCGGTATCCCGCGTCCAGCACGGCTGTTACCGCCCCTTCGACGGCGGCGGCCGGTTCTTCCAGCGCGAAGGAATGGCGGAGCATCATGGCCGCGGACAATACGGAGGCAATGGGGTTGGCCGTGTCTTTGCCCGCCAGGTCTGGCGCGGAACCGTGCACAGGCTCGTACATTCCGAATTCCGGGCCGCCGGGGCTGGAACGCCCGTTCAGGCTGGCGGAAGGCAGCATGCCTATGGAACCGGTTATCTGACTGGCCTCGTCGGACAGTATGTCGCCGAACATATTTGTGGTGACTATTACGTCGAAATGCCCGGGATCACGGATAAGCTGCATGGAGGCGTTATCCACGTACATATGGTCCAGCGCTATGCCGGGGAAGCCCGCGGCGGTTTCCTGCACCACCTCGCGCCACAGCCGCGAGGATTCCAGCACGTTTGCCTTATCCACATTTGTAACGCGCCTGCCGCGCCGTTCCGCTGTTTTAAAGGCGCAAACCGCGATGCGCCGTACTTCCTCATAAGAATAACGCTCGGTATCCCAGGCAGCCTCGCCCATATCGGTCTGTACGCGGCCGCGCTCGCCAAAGTATATGCCGCCCGTAAGCTCCCGCACGACTATCATGTCTATCCCTCGGGCAGCCACGTCCGGACGCAGCGGGCAGGCGTCCGTTAACGCGGGGTGCAGGCGCGCGGGCCGAAGGTTGGCGTACAGGCCCAGTTCGGCGCGCAGACCCAGCAGCGCCCGCTCCGGACGTTTGTCGCCGGGAAGCGTGTCCCACTGCCAGCCGCCCACAGCACCCAAGAGAACGCTGTCGCTTTGCCGGCACGCGTCTATGGTGCGCTGTGGAAGCGGCTCGCCGAATTTATCTATGGCGCTGCCGCCCGCAAAGAGTTCCGTGTACTTGAATTCATGCCCGAAAATCTCACCGGCGCGGTTAAGGACCCGGACGGCTTCGGCGGTTACTTCCGGACCAATGCCGTCGCCGGGTATTACCGCTATGTTGTAAGTCATGAAATGGATCGTCCTCCTCATGAAAACAGGTAAAAGTTTCAATCCTCATTTGGGTGGGAACCCAAGTGAGTAATAGTCGAGCTTGCCCGACACTTATAACGTCAAAAGACTTTGCTTTCGACCGTGGCCAAGTCCGGTGTAACGGATACTTCACCGTTAAGAACCCGCGTCGGGAGAGACCCGGACGACTAAATACATGTGTTTCATGTGTTTATTACAGTAGGGACGCAACAAAGCGTCGAGCAAGCTCGACTATTATTGCAAGAGCCGGACACTTGGTCCCGCCCAAATTTTGAAAGACCCTATTTTGTGCGATTATAAAATACTGCTGACGTTGTGTCAAATATACTCGCGAACGAAACATTTTCCAAACGCCCGGAAATTCCAGCACGGGTACATATACGGCGGCCGGCGCGGCGCGGCCCTGGGACGCGTTTGAAAACTGGATTCCGGCGCGAAGCGTCGAGCAAGCTCGACTATCATTGCGGCGGTTTTATTCGAAAGTTCGCGTTTTTAGGAATTTTCAAACACCTTAGGGCCTGTGCCAAGCCGGAAGTCCCGGGGACAGGCCGCGCTCGTGAGTGCCCGTCAGGGCTTGGGCACAGACCATGGGCACATCCGCGAATCCGGATAAAATCCGGCAAGTGACATTACCCGTGCCTATCTGCCCTTTTCTTCTTTCTCTTTTTGAATGTATACAATAGATGGTTGTTATGCGCATGAGCGCGGAGGAACTATAGCAACTATGGTCCTTTGGGCCAAATAAGCAATGAGCAAAGTTTTATAGCTACTATTCAAAATCCCAAATTGCTGAGATATAGAGATTTTTATGGCGTAAATACAGAATTTTGAATAAAGTAATAGAAACATTTGTTCACAAAAAAGAATGCGGCCGCCTTACCGTAATAAATACACCTTCGTTACTTACACGCCCTGCCGATTATTCGCTGTTATGACTTCGTTCAGCGGTGCCGCCGGCTTTATCCATCACTTTCCACTCCTTTCATTTTTCAGGCGCATTGCGTTCTGCGGACAGAGGTGAACGCAAGCCTGACACGCCTCACAATGCTCACTGAAATGAACTTTGTCAGTAACAGATATATTCTTTGCAGGGCAAACCTTGGCGCTTGCCGCCGTCAATTTTTGCGTGTTCATCATCACCGGGCATATTACCATACGTTCATGCGCTTGCCATTGACAGAGCGGTGAACCGAGTTTTTCGCCCTTGCCGTACAGATTTCGGTTGTTCTCTTTGATGTTTTATGGCGAGATAATGTATAATGTGATCAGAGAAGCGCATAAATGGCGCTCGTTACCAAGGACACATCACAATTTTACAGAAGGAGTGCGGCTCTCTTGAAAATAGCCATCTGTGAGGATAAACAAAATGAGCGTGACGCCCTTGGCGATATGCTGAAAGCGGAAATTGACCGGCGCAGAATCGCCGGCGAGGTCGTGCTTTTTTCAAGCGGCGAAGCCATGCTCAAAGCCATGCGCGGCGAAACGTTCCCCGTGAATTTCCTCGATATTTATATGGATAAAATCACCGGCGTGGAGGTGGCGAGTGAGATACGCTCACGGGACAAGGAAGCCGCCATCGTGTTCACCACATCCAGCCGCGACCACATGACGGAGGGCTTTGACCTGGGCGCTGTCCACTACCTGCTTAAACCCTATACGCGGGAAGCCGTGGAAGCCGCGCTTGACCGCTGCCTGCGCGTCGCCGGCGCGGCGGAACGCTTTGTGGAGCTTACCGCGAACAGGGAAAACCGCAAGGTGTTTCTCGCAAAAATAGGGTGGATAGAGTCGCAGGACAAAAGCTGCGTTCTGCGGTTGCCGAACGAAAGCCTGCGGGTCTACACACGGTTGGATGAACTGCTGTCGCTGATTTCCGATTCACGCTTCCTGCGCTGTCACAGAAGCTTTGCCGTAAACCTCGACCACGCGGCATATGTGAAAGGCAACGATTTCGTGATGAAAGACGGTTCTCTTGTTCCAATCCGGCGCGAAGGGCGGGCGCGAATAAAGGAACTGTTTGAGGATTACTGCTTTGAGAAACAGCGGAGGGGGTATTAGGGCATGATGGGAAACGGTTTGCTGTTGGGCATAAGCCATATCCTGACCAACGCCCCCTATTTCGTTTTGGTGTGCGCGCTGTTCTGGCGGGAGCGGCGATATTCCGCGGAAACAACGGCTCTCGCTTTCGGCGCGTTTGGCACCGCGCACGGAGCCTCGGATGTTTTGCTCACCGCGTTCTATACCGGCGGCGTATGGTGGCTGCATATCCAATTCGCTCTCTTTTGCGTCGGTTCTATCGCGCTTTTATTTTGGATGTACCGCATATCCTTTGCCAAAGCGCTGTACGCTTTTTTGATGATTCGCGCCGTGTATACGTCCGTCATTTATATCGTCCTCAACGCTTTCAGGCTGGCGATGCCGGGGCAGGTAGTG
>JAISYE010000009.1 GCA_031297485.1 Clostridiales bacterium | reverse complement strand
TGAAGTGTCCGTTGGTTTCCGTTTTTGGCCTTCTTATACTTCCTCGCTGGCAGCCGCCGCTTCGCCCGCGGAATCCTCTGTTAAAAGCGCCTCGCTGTATTTCTCCAGTATGCACGTTTGAATCAGTGCCCTGGTCTCCGCGTTAATAGGATGCGCTATGTCCCTGAAATTGCCTTCCAGGGTCTTGCGGCTCGGCATGGCGATAAATAGGCCGCTGTCGCCTTCTATAACCTTGATGTCGTGTACCACAAACTCGTTGTCAAATGTTACGGAAACGACAGACTTCATTCTGCCCTCTTTCATTATCTTACGTACCTTTACGTTGGTAATTTTCATCTTAGCTCCCCCTTTTTGACATTCCCGCGGACCTTAGACCACGGCACCCTTGGGCACTATAATCGGCTGCTCCCGTGTGCCCGTTATGCGCCGTCCGTCCGAGAGCACAGCTTCCTTGTCCACTATGGCGTATTCCACGTAGCAGTTGGTCGCCACAATAGTTCCTTCCATTATAATGGAATTGTTTATACAGGAGTTTTCCCCTGTGTAGACCTTACGAAACAATACCGAATGGTTTACCGTCCCGTTTATTATTCCGCCGCTGCCTATCAGGGAATCCCGGACCGACGCGGTGTAATTGTACTTAACCGGCGGTTCGTCCTTCGGCTTCGTTTCAATGTACGGTTCGGCAGCTGTAAAGAGATTGCGGACCTCTTTCTTCAAGAAGTCCATGTTAATGCCAAAATACTCCGGTATGCCGTTTACCGCGCGCCAGTAGCCGCTGAACAGATACCCTCGTATGTTCAGCTTCTTGCGGTAGCGGATTATTATGTCCTTTACTATGTCATACCGGCCCTCGCCCACTATGGTCTCCAGCAGATTAATCAGCAGGGTGCGCGAGATTACGTAGATACCCATGGATATATGTCTCAGGTGGGTTTCCAGGGGCTTTTCCTCAAACTCCAGAAGCCGCCCGGTTTCGTCAAGCTCCAGCACGCCGTAATTGCACACGTCCTCGTCCTCCACGTTTTTGTACATAACCGTAATATCGGCCTGGGTCTGCTCATGCTGTTCTATTACGTCGTTGTAATCCATTTTGTATACCGCATCACCGGAAGCTATCAGTACATAAGGCTCGATACTGCGTTTTAAAAATGTTATGTTCTGGAAGATCGAGTCCGCCGTGCCCCTGAACCACAGGGAATTGTCGTTTGACAGGTATGGCGAGAACACGAACAGCCCGCCCTGCTTGCGCCCCATGTCCCACCACTTGGCGCTGGACATGTGGTCGTGAAGGGAACGCGAGTTGTACTGCGTTATTACCGCTATCTTGCCTATGCCGGAGTTGGACATGTTGCTAAGCGTAAAGTCTATGCTGCGGTAGCAGCTGCCCACGGGTATGGCGGACAAAGCGCGCCTAGTAGTAAGCGCCCCCAATTTGTCGTTGTTGCCGCCGGCTAAAATTATCCCTATTGCCTTCATATTGTCACCTCTTTAACTAACACAACAGAGCCGCCGCTGTCAAGTGAACCGTTCTGGTAATGCTCCTGCGCCGTCCGTCCGTAAATTACGCAATTCTTGCCCACGCGGACATTGTCCGGCACAACCGAGTGCTCGCCAATTACCGTTATGCCTGTATCGTAAATCTTCGGCCAATCGCTGTTGGGCGTGTTGTCCCCGCATCCAATTACCACGTTGCGGCCCAATTCCGAGCCCTCGTCGATTATGCAACGGTCCAGCACGCAGCCAGGGCTTATGCTGCAACCTGTCATTATAATGGAGTCACGCACTGTGGCGCCCTCACCCACAGAGACCTCGGGACCCAGCACGGAGTTGCGCACCGCGCCGTACACCTCGCAGCCTTCCGACACCAGGCTGGTCTTTATTTCCGCGTCCGGCCCTACGTACAGCGGCGGCTGATGGTCCGCGTCTGTGTATATCTTCCAAAAATCCTCGTACAGGTTAAAGTCCGGCAGTGTACGTATCAGCTCCATGTTCGCGGCCCAATAGGATTCTATTGTGCCCACGTCCTTCCAGTAATCCTTGAACCTGTAGGCATACATGGTCATGCCGTTATTCAGCATAAGCGGTATGATGTGCTTGCCAAAATCGCTGTTGTCGTGGAGCTTGTTGTCATAAATAAGCGCTTCTTTAAGTTTATCCCAGGCAAAGATGTAAATGCCCATAGATGCCAAGTTGCTCTTGGGCTGGGCGGGTTTTTCCTCGAACTCGTAAATGCGGTCGTCCTCGCGGGCGTTCATTATCCCAAAACGGCTGGCTTCCTCCATTGGCACTTCCAGCACCGCGATTGTCACGTCGCATTTTTTCTTCTTATGAAAGTCCAACATCCTAGAATAATCCATCTTATATATGTGGTCACCGGAGAGAATAAGCACATATTCTGGATTATATTCGTTAATGTATTCCAGGTTTTGATAAATAGCGTTCGCCGTGCCGGTATACCATTCTCCCTGCGCCCCCTTCACATGCGGCGCCAGTATTGTCACGCCGCCGTTGCGCCGGTCCAAATCCCATGGTATCCCTATGCCTATGTGCCGGTTTAACAGCAGGGGCTGGTATTGGGTCAGGACTCCCACTGTGTCCACGCCCGAATTAATGCAGTTGCTCATAGGAAAATCAATTATGCGGTACTTGCCGCCAAAAGGCACCGCCGGTTTCGCCGTGTTAAAGGTCAGCACACCCAGTCGGCTGCCCTGCCCACCGGCCAGCAGCATCGCAATCATTTCTTTTTTCCTCATGAGACATCCCTCCTAATACTTTTTCTTAATAATATCACAAATAACTATTATGACAAAGCTTTTTCTTTGAATTCGCAAATTATAGGTGTTTTGCATATTCGCAGGGCACAGCTCAGCTATCTGATTAAAAAGGCTTGCTGTTGAATAAAATGTAATTTATGATAATTGAAATGAGGTGAGGTGAGGTGAGGTGAGGAATGACGAAATTATAAGTTATAGAACTTTTTCGGAAATGCGTTGAAGCGTTCGTAGTTCCTGTGCAAAGTCTGGAGCTTAATAAATTCGTCATTCCTGCCTCATACTCCTTAGCCCTATGCCACGATATTTCAAATTCATAAAAAATACGCCGCGGATAAATAATCCACAGCGTATGTTTGTAAGTACATTATAGTGGTGGGCCAAATGTGTTGATGGCAATTTGTGACACCGCATAAATTAAAGGAGTTCAATCAATCCATCAACGCATTTAGCTCACCACCAAGAATCCACATCAGGGGGCTAGGCCCGGATGACCATTTATCTCTTTAATAATAACAGGATAACAGCAAAGCGTCGAGCAAACTCGGCTATTATTGTAAGAGCCGGACACTCCTGCCACCTAAATTTTGAAAGACCCTGAAATTAAATCCGCGTTTTTAAACCTCAAAACTTATTCAATGTATGCCCACCGAGCTTCTTATTTTTTAGCTCCGTCATGCAAAACTGATATCGAAGAACAGCGTTTTCCAAAAAATCCTATGCCAATTTTATAAAGAGGCAACTCCGGATTGCAGCCCCTCCAATATTCCCTTTCGTCAATCTGGGCTAGAGCCTTCTCCGCGGCTAGTCTAAGGGAAACGGGTGTTTCGCTTTCCGCCACTTTAAATTCAAAAATAATACTGAATTTTGGCAGCTCCAACAACACATCATATCTTCCTAACCCGGACTCCCTATTCGAAGTTATTTTATATCCCAACGCGCTGAATAAAAATAAAACTGCAACATGATAAGTTTTTTCATGCTCTTGGAAATCAAAATCGTAAAAAGAAAGGTAACCACTAATTATCTCCCCCAAGTCGCTAAAATCCGGGAGTTTAGCTAGAGCATCCTGAAACGCCAATCTAGTGGAGGTATAAATTTCATCCAAAATAAAATCTACCCACACTTCTTTCAATTCAAGTCCGGATAAACGCAAATAATAGGTGTACTTCCTGTAACCCTCTACCGGGTCATATGCCAGGTATCCCGTTTGCACAGCCAGCCCCCAGAATGTCCTTTCCTTACCCGCGTGTACTAAAGCGTCATAAGTTAATCTAGGTTCCACTTCCGCAATCACAGGCTTTCCCGCCAAGATATTACCAAGTTTCTCTTGCCTAGACGGAGTAAGCATCCTTTTAAATTGATGCATAACCCCACTCATACCCCAGTAATTATCAAATTCATGAAAAGCCAAATACGATGTCACAGAATAAATATTATACACCTCAGAGTTACCGACCCTAAACCCGTTATACCATTCTCTAACCCTCTTTCTTTCTTCAATATCGGGGATAAGTTGGGCAACTTCCTCTTCCGTGAGGCCAAAATCAGTATCAAATTTACTCGGGGTAAACACATCATACACTGTAATATTATTCAGCCCGCTAAAAAGGCTTTCCTGGGCAATACGATTTACCCCTGTTAAAACTGCCTTTTCCAGAAATCTATTTCCTTTTAGCGCTGAAGATAATACATCCCTTAACCATCCTCTGAAATCATCAAATCCCGAGTTCCCTATACTGCTCATAAATAAATTATCATACTCATCAATAATAATGTAGGGTTTAACCCCATAGTAATTATAAAGCGCCTCCGAAAGGTCACAGAGAATAGCAGTGGAAAAATCGGCAGTGATATAATACTCTTTTACAATATCATCAAGCTGATCTATTGGTAAATATTTTTTAATAAACTTCCGCACCAAGTTTCTAAAACGCTGTTTGTAATCTTTTAAAATCAGATCTTTAAAATCCAGATAAATCACAGGATACTTATTCAGCATTTCCCAAACCGAACTACTCTCTATATACAGGCCCTTAAACAGTTCCCCCGTATTTTGAGTACAATCAAGAAAAGTCCGCAGGGTATCCAAATTCAGGCTCTTACCCATACGGCGAGGGCGAGTGATTAACATTACCCGTTCCTCCGGAATCGCGCACGCGTGTTCTATAAATTTTGTCTTATCTACATAAAGCACTCCTGTGCTTATAAAATCCTGAAAGAAAAAAGAATTGCGATCAATTCTATTTCGATCGCCGTGTATCAAATTCATAAGCTAACCTCCTCACTCAATATCTCATAATCAAACTATTGCCGGCAATGGCATAACAAGGGGAATGTAATTTGTTTCAATCCACATTTGGGTGGGAACCCAAATGACTAATAGTCGAGCTTGCTCGACACTTGTAACGCCAAAAGGCTTCGCTTTCGACAGGGGCCGGAACGTCCGGTGTAACGGTGGCTTCACCGTTAAGAATCCAGAGTATTGTTTCTTGTAATTCCAGCGCTGTCATGCTATACTGCGGACAGTGGGATTTTTCACGGCGGCGGCCTGCAAAAGGGCAGAGTAGGGGAGAGCTGCCTTCCGGCGCGAAATTGCGGCGTTTTCATTCGAAATTTCGCGTTCTAAAGAATTTTTAAACACGCCTTAGCGGTATATCATAATCAACCCCACTATGCAGTCGAGCTTGCCCGACTAAAATGTGAATTGGAACGAGGTCTAATATAATGTCAGGTTCTGGTTTTGGGAAACTATTTCGAGTTACTACCTGGGGCGAAAGCCACGGCCCGGCGTTGGGCGCGGTAATTGACGGGTGCCCGGCGGGGCTGGCGCTTGCGCCGGAGGATATCCAGCGGGACTTGGACCGGCGCAGGCCGGGCGCGTCGGAGTTTGCCACCAGTCGGGCGGAAAACGACCAGGCACATATTCTTTCCGGCGTGTTTCAGGGCGTGACTACCGGCACGCCTATCGCGGTTATGATTAACAACACGGACCAGCGCAGCGGCGACTACGCGCGGTTTGCGGATATATTCCGGCCTGGGCACGCTGATTTTGGCTATGAGGCCAAGTACGGCCTGCGCGATTATCGCGGCGGCGGACGGTCGTCCGGCCGTGAAACCTGCGCCAGGGTGGCGGCTGGCGCCGTGGCGCGCAAAATGCTCTCCGCGCTGGGTGTGGAGGTTACGGCCTATACCATCTCCGTGGGACATATCCGGGCGGAAAAAATCGACTTGGCCGAAGCGCGCCGCAACCCATTGGTCATGCCTGACAGGGACGCTTACGAACGGGCCTCGGAATTTTTGCGGACTCTGGCGGAACAGGGTGATTCGAGCGGCGGAGTGGCGGAATGTGTCATAACAGGCGTCCAAGCCGGCCTTGGCGAGCCGGTGTTTGAGAAACTGGACGCCATGCTTGGCGCGGCTGTGTTTTCTATCGGCGGCGTTAAGGGCGTGGAGTTTGGCGGCGGGTTTTCGGCCGCAGCCTTAACCGGCGCCGAAAACAACGACGCGTTTTTTTTCGACGGCAAGGTGCGCAAGGCCGCCAACCATGCGGGCGGTATTACCGGCGGCATTTCCGACGGCGCGGACATTGTTTTCCGCGCAGCCTTTAAGCCCACGCCTTCTATAGCCAAACCCCAGCGCACCGTTGACACAGCCGGCAATAACGTGGAAATCAGCGTCACCGGCCGCCACGATCCCATTATCGTGCCCCGCGCCATTGCCGTCGTCGAAGCTATGGCCGCCATTACTATCGCTGACGCTGTACTCCAAAACTCTACCGCCAAAATGTCTGATTTATTGAAACTTTATTCTTGAATTTTCTTCTTGACTTCCTTCCAGTAATACTTTATTATTTTGTTGTTTCATTGACCGCTGGAATAGCTCAGTCGGTAGAGCGGCGCACTCGTAATGCGCAGGGCGTGGGTTCGAGTCCCATTTCCAGCTTCAATTCCGTAATTTGCGGCAGGTTTATTCCGGCCGGTCAAACACAGGTAAATGCTCCGTCAATGATAAAATCCGAGCCTGTGGTAAAGGAGCTGGCATCGCCCGCCAGGTACACGGCGATTGCCTGCAGCTCGTCGGGGCGCCCCATCCTATGGACAGGGGAGCAGCGGTTCCACTCCTCAATCAGAGGCTTTAAAGCAGGCGAATTGAGGGTGAGTTCGGTGCCGATGTAACCGGGGCTGATGGAGTTGACGCGGATGTTGTACTCCGCCCATTCCACCGCCAAGGACTTTGTAAGCTGAATCACCGCGGCCTTTGACGCGTTGTACGCGCATTGGGGCTGCGGGGAATTGACAATATGCGCCGACATGGACGCCGTATTGATTATGGAACCGCCGCGCCCCTGTTTGATCATCTGCCTGCCTGCAGCCTGCGCTGTTAGGAAAACCCCGTGCAGATTGACATCGATGACCTTTTTCCATTCTTCAAACGTCTGCTCGGACGCCTTGACATTCAGGCAGATACCCGCGTTGCAAAAGGCGATGTCCAAACCGCCGAAGATATCAACCATCTGCCGCATCATGGCTTCCACGGATTCAGGAGAGGTTACATCCGTTTCGACGGCAACGGCCTTTACGCCGAGCGTTTCAAGCTCCGCGGCAGTAGCCGACGCTTCCTGTCCGTCGATGTCCGCAATCGCTACGTTAGCGCCGCATTCCGCAAGAGCCGCGGCAATGCTTTTGCCGATACCGCGGGCGCCTCCCGTGACAAAGGCCGTCCTGTTGTCCAGCCTCATTTTTTCAAGTATACCCATTGATAGCCCTTCTTTTCTGTAAGATTTAGATACCTCTTATTGAATTATTATACTCTGCCGCGCCTTAAAATTCAACAAAAAAACGGGTCTTTCAAAACTTTAGGGGAATCCAGGGTAACTCTTTCTTATAATTTTAGCGCCATCATGCTATGATAATTGCGCGAATCCTGAAGACTGCGCATTAAGACCGATAGTCGAGCAAGCTCGATTATCGGTCGTTTGGGTCCCACCCTGATGTGGCTTGAAACGATTTAGGCAATGTTGCCCGTCACAAAGCCGTGGTATTCTTAAAAGGCCCGCAGCTGCCGCAAAACGACAGTTGCGGGCCTTTTATCGTGTACTAATTAATCCATGGCGCCCAGGGCGTAAAGCAGGTTCATCTGCACCTGAGCGGCCTGTGCCCGGGTCATTTCGCTCCTCGGGCTGAACTCAGTATCCGACATGCCGCGCAATAAGCCCGCGCGCACCGCTGTCCCGACACTTTCCCTGTAAGGCCCGTCTATGCTTAGGTAATCCACGAACTGCCCCGACACGTCGATGTCCTTTATTGCCGCGAAATTTCCACGGCCTGCCGCGTTCGCCAGTACCAGCGCAATCTCCTGTCTTGTGATGGGCCGGCCGGGGGCAAGCCCGCCATAGGTCAGCCCCTCCAGCAGCCCTGCGGACTGCGCCGCCGTCACCGCAGGATAATACCATGCGTCAGCCGGCACATCCGGGTAACCGGCGGCTCCGGTCCCGGCGGGCAGTTCAAGGGCGTTGACCATCAACTGCGCGAATTCCGCCCGCGTCACATTCCCGTCGGGCGCGTACAGCCCGCCGCCCATGCCGGAAACCAACTGCCTGGAGGCCGCGCGCTCTATTACATCCTGCGCCCAATGCCCCCGTATGTCCGTGTAGGTTTGCGGATTATAACCAATGGCGTACAGGGAGAAGTGGTTCGTAATGTACGTCAGGGTTTCATTTTGCCGGTCGTACACCGAGTTTTTCATCTCTGTCAGCTTGCCCTGGGCGTCCACATGGTAGACCACAACGCTTTGCGCGGAATAGCCGCTGGGCGCGGTATAAGGCAGAGTTACCTCCACGTTTCCGTTGAAATCCGTAATAACCTTGCCGTCCGTAAGCACAAAAACCTGATACGCCGGTTTATCCGTTACGCCGGAACGCTGCGCCGCGTTAAGGGACGCGATTGCCGCCGGGGCGACTTTTATTACAATATCACCCGCAGCCTGCCGCGCGATACCCGCCAGCGCCGACTTGCTGAACCGCAGGGACGCGCCTCCGGACAGGATGCGCAGCTGCCCGCCGCTGGCCACGATGGCGCCAAAGGCTTTGGCCGTGATTATCACTTCCGCCGAAAGTTCGGAGGGGTCGGGGTTGGCGACAGTGTAGACGGTCTTACCGGTGGTGGGGTCTTTTTGTTCCGCCGCGCGGACGGATACGCCGTTTAGTTTGACGTAGATGCCTGTGGATACTTGAGGTACTGTAGCAATAGATGTTGCGGTAATAACAGTGGAGCTGCCAGTATTACTGGAATTACTAGAATTGTCAGGAAACTCTTGTGTTGGTGGTATAGGTGTAGGAGCCAAAGACGGTGTGGGTACCAAAGATGGTGTGGGTACGACAGGCTTTGTTCCTCTATCTATAACCAAAGAAAATTCTTCTGTTTGCACATCAAGCGTTTCCAAATTGTTGACAATTCCAACTAACACATCACCTTTTTTGATTGGGATGTTGGGGTAACTAACCTCGTAGCTTGCCCCGCCGAGGTTCATGTCGTAATCTATAGCGGTATAGGTAACTTCGCCGTCATTAGTTGCCGTAATTGTAATTTCGTAACTTTCATCGGCGGGCAAGTACACCACCTTTTGACCTTCGGAATCAAATGTGGCGATAATTTCACTTCCTGGAATATCCTGTGGTACATCGTTAATAATGTTCGCCACTAACATACCTTTGCTATCGCGGACTTCAACATCAACGGGACAGGCTATTTTAACGATGCGATATCTACTGCTTATATCAACTGCTTCAGCATAGTAATCCTTTGGCAAAGATTGTAACCATGCGAGATACAACTCAGGATAATGCCCAGAAGTAACCGCCTTGGAATTGTTCTTAGCTTCCTTAGCAGACTTTTGAGCTTCGTCAATCTTGTATTTGTAGTCCTTGGTATTATAGAAAGTGTTCCCCCTATCTTCTGAAGGTATATTCCCGACATGAAAATCACCCTTTAGAATACGCTCTAAATGTATATCGGACGGACCTAATGTAGCTATTTCATCGTTTCGGTTACCATTTAATCCGATAGTTATATTCTCCCACAAGCCGATCATATTATTAATGGCACCCATAAACCCTCCTGCACTTGCCCCAGCAATTGCATCAGCTTGTAGTTTGACTACATAATTTTCATTATTACCAAATACAGCTCGCAACGTAGAACCTACTAACGCTTCGAGGTATATATTTAATGTTTCTTGGCTACGGCCATTATGACGGCCAATGTCAAACAACCCAAAATTAAAAATGCCACCACCGCCTGTACCGCCACTATAAGTACCCGTGTTACCTTGATGCACTCTAAACACATTAATAAGATAGGCAGAACGATCGAAACTACTATTCAGTCCTTCAAGGCTCGAAAGCATTGAATCTTCAAGTGAAGAATATTTTCTATTAACCTTTCCATTCTGAATTATTGATGGCAAAAATAAAGTGGTTCCATACCTACGGTATCCCCAATCAGCGAATGGAAATCGCGGAACAGGGTCATATGCTCCGATAACGCAAAAAATATTGTCGTATAATTTGCTCTCCTCGGCAGATTTCGCATCCTGCGAAACATTAGGTGTCGCAAAGCAGTATACAAAAATATCATCGTGGCTGATTTGAAACTGGTAGTCGTCAATTATAGTTTTCAACTTATATTGCCCATCTTTAGTTTCCTCATCTAACCACGCTCCGAATAAATTCGCTACAGCTGAGCCTCTGCTATAGCCTGTAATCCAGACTTTCAATGGTTTTGATTTCAGTTCATTATTGTAATCCACCAAATAACGTTCAAAATAATCCTTTACTGAATCCTTAGCTCCGAAAGCCGCTATCTCAAAGCCCTCATGCACAGGCCCTTTGCCTACATTAAAGTTCCCTCCCCATTCTGCCCCATACTCGCCGCCCCTAACCGCGATGACGAGCAAGTTATATGTGTCGTTAAAAATGGGTTTATAGGCTATCGTAGCCGCTATCGAATTCTCGGTAGGATCTTTTTCGTAACCAAATGCCTTAACAGATTGAAAACCAACTTCATCCAGTAACTTCTTAATGTTGTCAGTTTTGTATTCCCCATACCCCTTATCATGCAACCCAAACGATGCCATTGCAACTTCTAAGGACATAATGGATAAGTCATGGTCAAACAAGCTGGCTGAATATGCAAAATAGTCATCGCTAAAAATATACTCAGTCGAGTAGTCACCTACGCTATTACTTGCGACATCGCCGCCGCTATATGTGAATGTGCCTTTCACAACTTTGTTTATATCCTCCGCAACATCAAGAAAAACAAATTCTAAGTCATCAGGATTTATAACCTCATAATATCCCGCATTCTGCAAGTCCGTCATAAAACGGCGGCCAAAAGCCAGATACTGCCCCGTTAAACTATGAAAAAAACCTAACGAATAGATGTAGTGGTTCGGTTTTAGCGTTATTTCTTGCGCTTTCGCATACGCCGCATTTGCATATCTATATCCCCAATAATCTGAATATACATAGGGGCCGGCGGTTGAAGTTGTGCCGGTCTCAGGCAATCCATCTGACATTAAAATGATATTCTTAATGGCGCCAGCTGCAGTAATGCCTTCAAGCAAAGTATCGGCAAGGACAAGCGCCGCATGATGGTTGGTACTGGCTGTAGACTTAAGCCCATTTATGGCGTTGGTCAAAGCAGCCAAGTCGTCACTAAAATCGCAAATAGCCGTAGCAGACGTGTTAAAGGAAATTATAGCGACAAAGTTTTCCCCATCCGCGGCTAAAACTTGTTCGCAAAACTTAACAGCCGCTTGTTTAGTCCGTGTAAGCGGCGTGCCATACATACTTCCCGACGTATCCAGCATAAGAACCGAATACCGTACCTTAGCGGAGGACGGAGCGCTTGATGCGCGTAACATACCCGCCATAGGCGCAATTGCGTTAGACTGCGCCATATCCACGCTTTGCGGCGCGGATGTAAGTCCTTCGGCCGCCGCGCCGGCTTTTTCGGGATTCGAGAGTATATAAGCATCCCATGAAACCTCAAGCGCGGAAGGCGACGTGGCCTCTGCTTCAAGTGCCGTAAGCGCGGGAGGCTCGGAAGACTGGCTTAACGGAAAGCCGTCCGGCTCAACACTATAGCTATCAAGTATTTCATCGCTAAGAAGAGCTTCACCTTCAGCATATACTGACAATGGAGTAGCCATAAGCAACATTGCCAGTAATGCGCTAATAATTTTTTTTGAATTTAAAAAAAACATGTAAATCCACCTTTCATAAATTCATAATTAAGAACAGCGTCTTAATCACGTTCACCGGCAAAGCCGTTGATTTGACGTTCGCCCTACAATGGCGCATAATCGCCCAGGGGTTGCTTAATAAATAGCGGCAGCTTTGTTTTTCTGTTTTTTGCCGCGTATGATAGGTTCCTCCCTTCATCGAACATAGGGTGGTAAATAAAGCAT
>JAISYE010000008.1 GCA_031297485.1 Clostridiales bacterium | reverse complement strand
CTACAGATATAAATACATCGTTAGTTATTAACCCCAGTATTGCGGCGGCAAAATTCGCTCCACTAAATCCGTATTGTGATGTATAGGTCCAATTCTGCGGGAAGAACGTCTTCTGTTTTACAATTTCCTGAATGAACAATATGGATGAACTTGCGTCATAACCCAGGAAATCGCGCAGGCGAAACAAGTTTATATAACAGATAAACAGGAACTCAACACACGCTAACAAGGCAAATACGTAAAACAGAGCTTTATAATATTTATCGCTTTTTAATAGAGAGTTTAATTTCTCTGCTATTATATTTGACTGTGCCATATTTCCTCCAAATAAAACATAAGTTTTTTTATACTACCGAACGACGCTTTCGCGCCGAAGTTTGTGCCAAACTCAATGTCACTCAATTTATCACCAACCATGTAGCTTTCGGACAAGTCTATACCCAGTTCGCGCGCCGCCCTGATCGCCATACCTGTGTCCGGCTTACGGCATCCGCAGCCCTCGTCCGGTGAATGCGGGCAATAATACATTCCGTCTAAAGCCGCGTCCTGTTCCGCAAGCAATTTCGCCAGCCGTTCCTGTACCGCCAGATGCTCGCGCTCCGTAAAATAACCTCGGCCGATACCAGATTGATTGCTGACAAGCACAAGTAAGTATCCGTATTCCTTAAGTTTACGCAAAATGTCAATAACGTCCGGCAGAAACTCTATTTGCTCCGGATCCCTTAAATACCCCGTGTCAACTATCAGCGTACCGTCGCGATCAAGGAATATCGCTTTGTTCATTACCCAATATCTCCTTTACTCCGTCCAATACCATCTGCCCGGTTATCGCGCCCATACAAACGGGCTTTTCAAACCCTCGCGGACACTCTTTCGCCCATTCCTCGGTAACCTCCATACAACCCGAACATGCGGGCGAAACGATATTAACATTTGTCGGGTAACCGTAGTAATGCACAGGCGTAGGCCCGAACACAACAACGCAACGAGTTCCCAGCTGCGTAGCCAAATGGGTAATTCCGCCCTCCCCCGCCACAAGCAGAAGCGAATTTTTCAGTACAACTTTCACGTCTTCAAGTTCCGCGCCTTTGACGCAAACGTCAATGCCATTTATAGACGGTTCGCTCTTTACAGCAATCTGTACAATTTTGATGTTCGAATATACCGGCTTGAAAAGCCCGACAAACTCCTCATAACGCTTCAACGGCCAGACTTTTACCTGTCTTATTCCGCCTAAATCACGATCCGCTCCACACTGAACCGTTATGTAAGATGTACCGTTCAAACCATAATCATCTAAAATGCTTGTTCTATCGCTGTCATATGAGACCTTCGCCCTCATATCCTCCATATCGAAAACACCTTTATATGACAACTGCGTCCAACGATTCAAACCAAGTATTTTGGAGCGATACATAATTGCGTTACGGCGTATCAGATAATAGTCAATAGTGCCTGGATAGAATTTATCGTTATATGCCACAATCTTCCCTGCCGCTTTATACAGCTTATTTGCTCTCAAGCTGAGTTTCAGCGAAGATATGTGGGAAACTTGTATTAAATGATCTATTTCCAAAATCAGGTCAAACTCTTCGGCGTCAATTACCCAAAAAGGATAGTAAACGCGGACCCTGCCACGTCCCTTCAAAATCGCGTCCGCACTCGCGTAACTTAGTGTATAAACATATACCTCGACTAAATCTCCCATCTCTAAAATCTGATCTATAACCGCGGAATAGACAATAAAGTCGCCTAACCCGCCGCCAGCCCGTATAAGCACATTGACCTTCTTGGGGTCCACATTCGGTTTTGCGAAAACATCCACATTCTTCTTCTCAGCAATGCTGCCTAATCCGAGCATTCGCTTGATTATTTGTTTTACATTTTGCGGCAGTATACGTTTCAGCAGCATGATAAACTTGTGCAAAGTCAATCACTTCTTTCTGTCAGCCTGTAAGCAATTGATAAAGCAGCGGAATTGACGCTTTATGCGGAAGCTCGAAGTGCCAGCCCTTGCCGCCGTTTTGTGTCGGGCGATTGACAATATTCTTGCGCGGACGGTAGTAATAATTCGGTTCTTCGTCCCCTATATTCGCTCGGTAATCGCCCAGCGGTTTCACGTCAAAGTTCGCGGTCGTAATCCTTTGTGCCGGGTACCCGAGGTTTCGCGCAATTGACAATGCCTTCAGAAACACCTCCGGACCCGTAACGGCGGAACCGAAGTTCATAAACACACCGCCTTCAAGCCGCGACACACTTTCGCACATTTTGCGGAAGTCCGTCCCGCTCGCTCCGCCGATTGCGTAAAAATCCGCCGACGGGTGCTGATGTATTATGTCCGCGCCTATTGTAACGTGAATAGTTGCGGGAATATCAGCCTTATACGCGTTCCAAAATACGGAATATTCACGGTTTGGAAATTTTTCAGAGTTTTTTTCCATATACAGCGCTATTGCCGTGCCGTAACCAGAGGCGTGACCCTGTATTATTGCGGAATTCATCCAACCGCCCGTTTCCTCCCACATTCCAAACGAGCCATCCTCAATCGCCCTTGGCACATCCTCGCTGGTGGCGCCAAGATACGCAAGCTCAAAATCGTGAATACTCACCGCGCCATTGCCGGCAATGTGCGTAATAAATCCACGCCTGATAAGGTCTATTATAAACAATGACAATCCGCACTTTATGACATGCGCGCCCATAAACATTATTACCGGGGCGCTATTCGCTCCCGCTGTTTTTACTGCCCTGGATAACTCGCGAAGTTCATCACTTAGCACTGTAATGTCAGCGGGGACATCCAGCGGAAGTAAATCAGACAACTGTACCTGATTCTTTCGGATGAATGCCGACTGCAGCTTTATCTTAGAAAAATCGAGCCTGTTATTTTGCCCCGCGCAGTTCATTTATTTCAGCTCCCAATCTGTCAATCCGCTCATGCAGTTCTTTATTCTCCCTGTCAAGCCAAGCATTTGCCTCATCAATCCTATCGTGTAAATCCTGATTTTCGCGATCTATTCGGCCATTTGTCTCGTCAATACGATGATGAGCGTTATCCAAGCTACTGCGCGCGCTGCGCCGAAAATTGTCAAACTCTTTTATCAAGTTCTGGTCATGGAAATAGTGCGGTTTTGCAAGCTGATATATTTGCTGATAACTACTCCCTTTTCGCGTTATCGTTGACTTAACGATTTTTTTCACTTTTCGGAAAAACCGATTATTCAGATTTACAGCTTCTTCAAGTACACCAATATTATTTTTAGCTTTTGCGGCAGCACATTCAATAAATACTACCCCCCCCCCCAATCATTATTCTTACATTCCACAAATTCTGGTTGATACTTAAAACAATCAAATTTAGTGCTGAATTTATTGTAAACAACCACTTTCTTCCTAAGTAATTGAGAAAAATACACCATATGGTATGAATTTGTAACAATCACTTCAGAACTTGTGATAAATTCAACTACATCGTGTAAATTGTATGCATTTGAAATTTTATCATACGGCAATCCGATAATCGGCAAATTTTGATGCTCGATTATTCCGATTTTGCGTTTTAGTTCTGACGTCATTGCAAACTCCGGAGCAAGCGCACTCGGACAAGGCAGCCAATCCAATCCTGATTTATGGTGGTAATCCCTAATCGAAATCAGCTTAAACTTATTAAATTTTACAGGCTCAAAGTTTTCTCCTTGAAACCATTGCGTATCGTGTGTATTAAATCCAATGCTCCAAGCAATAACAGTTTCACATTTGTCTAATAAACGATTAATGTTCGCATTGAATGAAGCGGTTACGTCAAGCATTCCACCGGCGCCAATAATAACGATGTCACATCTGTTTATTCGCTCCCATTCAATATAGTCAATATCATGACGCATTATATTGTAATCTTTGAAAAAATCATAAAAATAGTTTAGCGGACAGCAATGCCAGTCACCCACATTTTTGTTATCAATTCGGTTAACAAAGTGTATACATTGTGCTGTAACTCTCAACGATTTCCGCATTTATTCACTGCCTTTCGAACGATTGACAATCGCCGTAGTAGAATAACCATTTATATACTCAACCAACTCCACGCGCTTCGCATATTGCCGCCCCGGTACCTGTTCTAGCGTATACTCGCCACCTTTTACAAGCACGTCAGGCAATACACGGCTCAAAAGCTCTTCCGGCGTCTCCTGCGGAAAAATCACCACAGCGTCAACATATTCAAGCGAGGCAAGCACATAGGCTCTGTCATCTTCATTGTTTACGGGCCGCCCGGCGCCCTTTAGCTTACGCACCATTGCGTCGGAGTTTATCGCGACAATCAGTTTGTCGCAGAAACCTGCTGCTGTTTGCACAAGTGACGCGTGACCTCTGTGAAAAATGTCAAAACATCCATTAGCAACGGCGATTGTTTTTCCGTTTTCTTTCCACTGCTTTACAACCGTGAATAATGTTTCCCAATCCATAATCTTCGCGGAAACACGGTCAAGTCTTAATGCCCGCAGTCCGCTAAAAAGTTCCATCCGCGTCACTGCCGCCGTTCCTCTTTTGCCCACAACTATCCCCGCGGCTATGTTGGAAATATCCACGGCAGCTTCCGCCGCCGCGCCGCTCCCGAGCATTGCCGCTAAAACCGCAGCAACAGTATCTCCCGCTCCGGAAACATCCGCGACTTCACGCGCCTTTGCTCTGTAATGCGTCACAACTCCCTGATGATACAAGGTCATACCACGCTCCGAACGCGTGACAAGTACGTTCTCTATATCAAACCTTTCAGCAATCTTTGAAATATTTTGCGCTATGCCATCGTCCGTATCGCTTACATTTAAAGCGGCAGCGGCGGCGAATTCCGTAAAGTTCGGGGTTATCCAGCTCGCTCCCCTGTACTTACTCCAATCCGTACCCTTCGGGTCAACTATGATGGGAATACCCTGACTGCGGCAAGCCTCAACGAATATCTCCGCAGTTCCATGTAAAGTATACCCCTTGCCATAATCCGAAAGCACAGCCGCATCGCAATTTTTTAAAACCCCAGGAAGTTTGTCCAGTAAGTCACTGATATTCGGAAAATCCCCATTCTCGTTGAAATCCAAACGTACAAACTGATGGTTTCTATCTCCGATAACGCGGCTTTTGACAATTGTTTGATATTTATTTGTCAGCTGTAAATGTTCAATGTCCGCTCCTGCTTTATTAAGTTTTTCCGCCAACATTCTCCCGTTGCTGTCTAATCCGACTATACCGAAAGCAACCGCATTGCATCCAAGCGCGCATAAATTATTAACGACATTCGCCGCTCCGCCGGGAATATTATTTTCACACGTTACATTCAGCACCGGCACAGGCGCCTCCGGCGAAACGCGCTTAACCTTGCCATAGTAATAATGGTCAAGAAAAAAATCTCCCGCAACAAGTATTCTAACTTGGTTTAAATTATTGATTTCCAGCATTTACGTCTCTGCAAAACTTAATCTCTCAAATATGCTGTTAATCTTTAACCTCTTCAACTTTTTACCCTCCTTTTAATTATTTTTATACGCCGCGCAAACCTCTCCAGCATTGCCAAGCATTTTGACCATACCATGTTCCAGCCATAATGCGTGTTTACACAATCGCTCTATTTGCTCGACGGAATGTGATACAATCAAAACCGTCGTTCCTCCTGACATAAGTTCGGCAATGCGCCGTTCACACTTTTCCTGAAAACGAAAATCGCCTACAGCCAGAATCTCATCAATTACCAAAATATCTGGTTTTATTATCGTCGCAATAGCAAACCCCACTCGGGCAACCATTCCTGTTGAGTAATTTTTCATTGGCATATCAAGGAAATCCCGCATTTCCGAAAACTCAACTATGTCATTAAAATGACCGGTGATATATCTTTTAGAATAACCGAGAACCGAGCCGTTAAGGAAGATATTTTCCCGCGCTGTCAGTTCATTATCAAATCCAGCGCCCAACTCGATAAGCGGGGCTATTGACCCCTCTGTGCGCACACTGCCGGATGTCGGCTTCATTATTCCGGAAACAATCTTCAACAGCGTACTTTTTCCGGAGCCATTTACCCCTACAATGCCGAACACGTCACCCTTTTCTATCTGAAAGTTAACGTCGGTTAACGCGGCAAATGCCTCATAGTACAACTGCCGTTTAGCAAACCTTAGCAAATACTCTTTTAAACTGCCTAACTTTTCTTTACTCATATTGAACATCATATTTATGCCATTTACTTCCACCGCATTTGACATATAATCTTCCTTTCAGACATACAATATGAATTTATCCTGTGTTTTCTTGAAAATTATCAGGCCAACCACAAAAAATAATATCGAAAACACACCGCAAATAACATTCAGCCGCAAGTCTGGCAATTGACCATACATAACTACACGGCGGAAATAATCTATAAAATAGTACATTGGGTTAATTTTCAAAAACCATCTGGCTGATTCCGGAAGGGCGTCAACGGGATAAAGTACCGGCGTCAAAAACAGCCACGCCTGTGTCAGTACGGCATATAAATGTTCAATATCCCTGAAAAATACGTTTACCGCGCTTAAAATCATCCCCAACCCAATATTAAATACCAAAACATAAAAAATCGGAACCAAAAATAATAAAGCTGACAAACTCGGGGCAACTCCCAACAGCGGCATCACAAGAATCACCGCCAAAAAAGAAAACACTGTTGTCACTAACTCAAACAGGCATTTTTCAAGCGGAAAAATGTACTTCGGAACGTATACTTTTTTTATAAGCCCGCTTGCTTCAACCATTGACAATAAGGACCTCGACGTTGCGCCGGACATAAAGTTAAAAATCAGCGCGCCTGTAAGGTAATACACAGGGTAATGCTCGGTTTGAATCCTGAAAATCCGGCTGAATGCTGTTGAAACCACCGCCGCCATTAATAAGGGATTAAGCACACTCCAAAGCACACCCAAGACTGAACGCCTGTACTTTTTAAAAAAGTCTTTTTTTACAAAATTAAAAAGTAAATACGAATATTTTTTGAATGTCTTTATCCTTATAATCAAAAGGTTCATAGCCCTGCCTTCACTTTCTGGAGCTGCCTTGTGTAAATCGTTTCCCATTCTCTCATCACGTTCGCCAAGGTGTAACGCCCAATATTCGGATACTTCACACGCCGCCGTTCCGCGTTATACGTCTCAAACAGCTTTTTTACCAAGCCGTCTTCGCCGTTGAAGAGCATAGCCTCTGTATTTTCGAGCAAATCACAATGCCCCCTTATATCGCTTGCCACTATTGGAAGCTCGCAGAGCATGGCCTCCATAATATTGAAAGGCAACCCTTCGTACCGACTCACTGAAACCGCGGCATCACACCTGGGCAGCAATCCGGCGATATCGGCGACATACCCCATGAACATGACGCGCTTCGCGACACCTAATTTTTCCGCCAGCCTTCTGCACCTCTCCATAGTCGCCCCGTCGCCCGCAAAAGCAAGGGTTAGGTCCGGCAGTTTATCCGCCAGCTTCGCAAACGCCCGAATAAGCATCGGCTGGTTCTTGCGTTTAGTAAAATCCGCTACACAGACAAATGTAAAGCCGCTTAATCTTTCTGGGCCGCTATTCGGTTTAAACCGTTCAGAATCAACTCCCATACCGTGCACAAACTCGATCCGCTCTGCTAATTTGTACTTTTGCGCGATGCGTTCGTCCTCCTTGTTCATTACGACAAGCAAGTCAGTAACAGCCGCGCAAATCTTTTCAGGCGGCAAATACAGCAGTTTTCTTAATATACCGCGCTCGTCGAACAGATACCCATGACAAATATGTATCACAAACGGCCTAATCCTTTTATTTGTCAGCAGTATCGCCGCGCGGACCACTGCTCCGGCAAGCGTTGTGTTAGTGATTATCAAATCAAAACTGTGTTTCAAAAACAATTCTTTTAAACAAATGATAGATTTAACATTTTGTGGGCTTAACAAATTTTTCGTAAACGGAACTTTTTCAGCGCTGAACACATATGGCAGCATCTGCCCATCATCAGTAAGCGTTGTTATTTCGCATCCCTGTTCCGACAACCATTGGATGTATGGCAAATGAAAATTTTTCAAATGCGATGGTACCGAAGCGCAGTATAATATTTTCATTCCCATCGCTATCCCCAATACCCTTACAAAAACAAACCGCTGCGGAAATGCGGATAAATTCAACATCTCCGAATGATTCTACCCGTACTCTTAGTCTGAAATTTTCGTAAAGTAATGTACTTCATGAAGATTTTTTTGAAAGCCGGATAAGATAAGGTCTTGAGGTAGGCTAGTAAGGGTTTTGACTGGGTTTTTGACGGCGAATAGAAAAAAATAGGATCTGTACCCCACTTTAAAATATTCCTGTATCTCCATAAAACAATGATTATCTTTCTTTTCCTTTATGTTTTATTTTCGGATTTTGACTAGAATTTTGACGGCGAATAGAAAAAAATAGCGTTCAGTCCATAATTTTTTCGCTAAAGCGAATAGTTGTTAAAAGCCTCTTAAAGCCGCTGTTTATCGCTATTTGGACCTTTTGGCCTACCATCAAGAAATTGAAAGGAATTTGAAAAAATTTCCTTTGACAATACACGCGCTTGCGAGTATTATAATCAAAGAAAGTTGATTTTTCGGCATTCTTAGCACTTTCGCGAAGTACATTACTTCATGAAAATTTGATACTTATTTTTTTATTTTCTATGCCAAGTCACCCCGGTCGCATATGTGTCCAGGGGTTTTAGAAGTTCATTTTCCCCGCCATACCATGCATGCGCGTAAGCACAGCATAAAATAAGCCGCACATTTTCATGTGCGGCTTATTTTTAATTTCTTCTAAACCTTCTTCTATACTAAGGCGCGAAAAGAAACGCACTTTTCACGCCGGTCGTTGGTTGCTCACACACGAAAACTCGGAATTTTCGCCGCCTAACGGTGACTTGTCCGTTGGGGCGCGGCGAAAACGGCGCTTTGCGCCCAACGGACACCCCGCCGTTAGCTTGTTCGTCGGGTTCTCTACTGAAAGATTTTTAGCGATAGTCGGGCGAAGCCCGACGAAGATGTTTTCGTGTGTGAGTATAATTCCTACAACTCATGTACACACCACTTAGCGGAATTCTCCAGCAGTTTTTCCATTTTAGCCAGCATTTCCTCCGTATGGCCCGGCGTCAAGCAGCAGACTCTGCCCTTGCCCAACTCTTGGGTCCACCCCGCTATTTCCGTACCGGCTACTGAAATCGAACACAAGAAAGGCACAGCCTTTTCTATATCCACTTTGCAGAAATAATGCTCGTCCGGCTCTTCAAAGGGCGTTATACCTGTAAGTATAGGGTGCTCGGAACCAGGCAGCGGGCATACACGTGTCGGGTAATGAGGCTGCGGATGGCTGGCGAAATGGCCCAGGGATATTTCATAGGCGGGCGTGTACTCCTGGATACAGGCAAGCCCTGCGTGAACATACATAATACCCATGCCGTCCTCAACCATTTTTTTAAGAATACCCTGCTGCGTATAGCCAAACTCTTTCACGCCGTCGGGGCGGCCTATGGTAAAGTTCACCATTAAATCTGGCGCCTTTTCCAGTTTAATAATATCTTCCGCTATATACGACGTCTGAAGTTCCCATTCCGGCCCGCCAAAGAGCTTACGGGTAATTCCGGCATAGGTTTTTTCGGGATGATACATATCGTCCCATACAACAAATACTGTTTTTGACATAATATAACCTCCTCATGTACTCAATCAAGAAACTAAGGCGTTTTTGAAAATTCCTAAAAGCGCGAAATTTCGAATTAAACCGCTGCAATGATAGTCGAGCTTGCTCGACGCTTCGCGCTGCCGTCGAGCAAGCTCGACTATCGCACCCGCCGCCCTTAAAAAGGGGTCTGCGTCGAGCAAGCTCGACTATCGGGGACGAGTCCCCAGCGGGGTTTGGGGCCAACGAACAAATCATCGTTAGGCCCCAAGGTCTTAGGTTTTGACCTCCCCCATTCCTTAAGTCCGCGCCTACGCCGCCCGCCCTTGCTTAGTGCCGGGCAAGCTCAGCTAATGCTGGAAGTCATTGATCCAGCCCTTAATATACCCGTCCCTCTTGGCGGCGTGAAACGCGAACGCTTCCTGAAGCTGTGAAAGCGGGAAACTATGGGTCATAAGGCGGGCGTTCCGCAGCCGGCCTTCAACCGCAAGCTTAAGGGCGCGCCGCATATATTCCAATTGTTTCGGGCGGCGGTATTCGAAAATATTCATAACAACAGGCGCTTTTGCCGCCCACACGCGCATATCAACCTGCCGAACGCAGGGATGGTAGCCTACGATTGCGATAACTCCGTAAGGCGCGCACAATTCGCCGCTTAAATCAATTGCCGACTGTGTTCCCGCCGCCTCAAACACCATATCGAATTTCCGGCCCTGCGCCGCGTCTGCCGGAAGAGTTTCGTCGGCTCCCATTTCACGCGCTGTTTCAAGCGCCTGCGGCCTTAAATCCAGCGCTGTCACATGCCTTACGCCGGCGATTTTTAACAGCCTGACAAGGCCCAAACCCATAAACCCCGCGCTGATTACTGCCACGTCGCTGTCTGGTTTCGGCGCGGCACGCTCTATACCGCTCAGCAGGCACACAAACGGCTCCACTATGGCCTCCGCGTCGCTTAGGGCATCAGGCACAACGATCATATGCTCGGCCCGCGCTGTCGTATATTCCGCGTAACCACGCATAATACAGCCTGTCACCCGCTCCCCAACAGCTATGCCCGAAACGCCGGCCCCCAATTCTTCCACAATCCCCACGACCTCATGCCCCATAACTGTATCAACACCCAAACCGCTGCGCCAGGCTTCCACATCCGAGCTGCATAAACCGCAGGCCAATACGCGGATCAACGCCTCGCCATTCCCGGGCGCGGGTGTTTCTGTCTCTTCAAAACGATAACCGCCGCTGGGGTTTAAAACAGCCCGCTTCATCCAGCATCCCCTTTATCCATAATATACCGCCTCACACTCAATACCCTATTTTGTCGCCGCGGTAGTTGACAAATCCCGGCCTGCCGGACGAAAAACGCTCCGGTTCGTCAATAAGCTCTATAAAACTTTTCGCCGTTGTGGCGGGAGTAACATAAAACTTGGCATCCTGAACAGAGGGCAATTCCACATAAGGCGCGTCGGCGTCCACCGGCGAGCCGATAACCGACTGCATCCAGCCGGGATGCAGGTTTAATACCATGCCGTCAAAGGGACGTATCGCGTACAAAATACAGCAGCTCATCATATTCATGGCCGCCTTGGACATGCAATACCCTATTTGGTTCGCTTTGTGGTTAAGGGTTATGCTGCCCGCTTCAGAGGAAACATTCACCACTAGCTTGTCAAACCCCCGCAGCAGCGCGTGTACCAGCGCTTCCGTCACGCGTACCGCGCCCAGCGCGTTCACATTAAACTGCTCCAGCATATTCTCATAATTCTGGTGGCCTTCCAATATAGTGCCCGCGCCGTGATCCATCCAAATACCGGCGTTGTTTATGAGAATATCAATCTTATCCGTATGGGAGAGTATGACCTCAGCCGCTTTGCGCACAGCCTCTGTATCACGCACGTCCATGTTTACGACTTTCAGCGTGTCCTTATATTTCTCCCGCAATTCCCCCAGCAGCGGCCATTGGGTGCGGTATTTTCCGGCAAACACAATCTCGCCCCGTTCGAGATACTGCTTTGTCAGTTCGTACCCCAGGCCGCGGTCAGCGCCGGTTACAACAATCAAACGTTTCCTGCCTATATCCATTTCATCACTTCCCTATCATTAATAACGTGAACATAACCATGCCGCGCCGTTCCTAACCCTTTACCGCGCCGATGGTAATACCCTGCACGAAATATTTCTGCAAAAAAGGATACAGCAGAATAATCGGCCCTGTTGAAATTACGGCGTTTGCCAGTTTTACCGCTTCCGTAGGCAAACTCCGGCCCACGAAGTGTTCCGCGCCTCCGGTAGAAATCGCGATCTGGTTGCTTAATATAAAGTACAAACGGAATTGCAACGGCCAGTTTGTATTCTTCCTGACAAACAGGGACGTTAAATACCAGTCGTTCCAATAGGCCAGGGCCAGAAACAGGCCGACCGTAGCCAATATGGGCTTGGCCAGGGGAATGATAATGCGAATAAGGATATACAAGTCCCCTCCCCCGTCTATTTTGGCGGATTCTGTCAGCGAATCGGGTATGGTGCGTATAAAATTGCGAATCAGCAGGATGTAAAATGACGAACACATCATTGGCACAATCAGCGCCCACAGTGTCTCACGCATCCCCAGCGCGCTTACCACCATATACCAAGGAACCAGCCCGCCGCTGAACAATGTGGTGAAGTAAAAGAAAAACGCCAGTTGATTGCGGTATTTCAGGTCCTTGCGCTGCAGGGCGTACCCCGCCATAGTCATGATAACCAGCCCGCCCAGGGTGCCCGAAACCGTAACTGTCGTGCTTATTAAATATGAGCGCGCCACCTCCTTGGGGAACAAAAATATCATACGGTAGGCGTCGAGATTCGCTTCGCGCGGCAACAGGGAATAGCCGTCGCGGATAATAGCGCTGTTATCGGAAAAAGAGCCGGAAATCACCATTATAAATGGTATTACGCTGATAACCGACACAACCGATATAATTGCGATAGCCATCAGATTAAAAAAAATCCTGCTGCCCTGCCATTTTTGGGTATTGACCACCTGCCCGCACCTCCTTAATATGGGTCTTTCAAAATTTGGATGGTATTCAGAGTAATTGTTTCTTCTAATTTTATCGCCATAATGCTATTATAATTACATGAATCCTAAAGACTGCGTATTAGGCGGTTCGTCTAGGGAGTGTTTGAAAATTCCTAAAAGCGCGAAATTTCGAATGAAACCGCTGCAATTTCGCGCTGGAATCTAGTTTTCAAACATGTCCTAGGCGGTTCGTCTAGCAAGCTCGGCTATCATAGTCCTCTGGGTCTCACCCGGATGTGGATTGAAACCTTAATATCAGAACAAAGCCTGTTCAGGATTATTGCGCTTAATAATGGCGTTTGTTACCAAGACCGTAATCAGGCCAAAAACAGACTGGTACAGGCCGGCTGCGGTCGAAAGGCCGATGTTGAAATTTATTGTCAGGCTGCGGTATATGTATGTGTCAATAATATCCGTCAGCGGGAACAACTGGCCGTTACGGCCTATTAATTGGTAGAACAGTTCAAACTGCCCGCGCATAATGCCGCCCAAACTGAACAATACCAGCATAATAAAGGTAGGCTTCAGCAGCGGGACAGTAATATAGCGTATTTCCTTAAACACGCCGCAGCCGTCAATACGGGCGGCCTCGTAAATCTCGCGGTCTATGCCCATAATAGAGGCGAGGTATACCACGGTCCCATAGCCAAGGCCCTTCCAAATATTAAAGAAAAGCACAATAAAAGGCCAGGCCCAGGGAATACCGTAAACGTCTATGGTATTGGCGCCGACGCTTTTCAGAAACGTGTTAAGGGTGCCGAACTCCGCGTTAAAAAAATTATAGGCAATGGCGTGTATAATTACGAAAGAGACAAAGTAGGGCATCAGTATAGCGGACTGGGTAACCCGCTTAAACAGTCGGCCCGGCACTTCCGTAATTAATATGGCGATGAAACATTGCAGCGCGTTTCCCAAAAAAATAAACACCAGGTTATACAGCACCGTGTTGCGTGTCAGCAGCCAGACAGGGGAATTCCAGCCACCGTAAAAGAAGTACTGGAAATTTTTAAGCCCCACAAAAGGACTACCGAACAAACCGTCAACATAATTGTAATTGGTAAACGCGTAATATATGCCCACCATGGGAACATATGAAAAAGTAATAAAAAAGACTATGGCCGGCAGCACCATCAGGTAAAGAACCTTGTTTTTCCACAGTTCCGCGCTAAAAACAACGAGCGGATTAAACTTCCTGGCTTCGGCCGCAGTCAGCGCGGATTTGCTGTTAGTCAAAAAACTCACCTCCTCTGCATAATTGGAACCGTTTGCAAATCTAAAGCATGAGCCGCAAACGGAATAAAATTATAATAGAAAAAAATCACTTAAAAATCCTGTCACATAAAAGCCAATATTATTGAATATGGTAGGATTATAGCATGGCAAGCCGCGGATGTCAAGCATAAAATAAGATGCGCCGTTAAAATTAGAACCGATACCAACTTATCTCCTGCGGGCACTAGTTTCCTGAGCAATGTCAACAGGTTAAGCGGGCGAACCAACGGACAAACCACCGCAACGGACAAACCACCGCAACGGACAAATCACCGTTAGGGTTCGCTCGTGTTATACATTACATGAACCGAACTTGGTCCCGCCGGATTTGGTCCCACCGGATTTGGTCCCATTGAGGCTCGTCGTCCCATCTTCCTTGGTTAAGCCAAGTGGAAGGGTGCGGAATAAACCGCCCCGTTCTCTGTCCGCCATTGCTGCGGGCCAGGCGCTGGCTGCGGGACGGGGCGCCGTCTGCGGGCCAGGCGCCCGGGGCCGGAACATCCGGCTGCGGTTGTTTCGCGATTTCGATTGTTGTATTTTGTTATATACGCATTATACACCACCACGTTGTATCTGTCAAGGGAATATTCAAGTTTTTTTAAATTTATTTCGATTGGTTGTTACGGTTAATCAGGCAGAAGAGGAGAAACGGCTGAGAGAGGCGGGAATATGGGAACCACGCCGTTGTGCGGAACGCCGCAGAAAAGGCCGCGCGATACAAAACCGCGCGGCGCTATGCAAGGGTTGTAACAGGGGTTGTAACAGGGGTTGTAACAGAGGTTGTAACAGAGGGAAAGCCAGTGAATAAAGGGCTTGCGAGTCTTGTGTAACAAGTGTAACAACTTTTTATATATAAAATATAATTAGTTTTAAATAATAGGGTAGTATAAACATGTATACACGCACATATAATATATATACGCGTAATAATATTATATAGGAAAAGTTGTTACCTTGTAACGGCGAACCTCAGAACCCGCCTAGAATCAAGGGTTGCGCCTGTTACAACCTCTGTTACAACCTCTGTTACAACCTCCTGTTACAACTTGTCGCGGCGGCGCAGCTATGAGAGAAAAGGAACCGGAACGCAAACCGGCGCAGGCGGTTAAGGCCATGGGGACCTTGCCCCGGTTTCAAACCCCTTTCGTGGAAAGCGGGTTGCGCAACTCAAGGCGAAAGGTCTAAAAACGCCTTAATGCTTGAGTTTCAAACCCCTTTCGGGGGGAAGCGGGTTGCGCAACCCAAGGCGAAAGTTAATGGGTTCAAGGAAAAAGCGTTTCAAACCCCTTTCGGGGAAAGCGGGTTGCGCAACGGGGGCAGCCCGCCCCGCAATCGCAGCGCAGCCCCTAAGTACATTCGTGTCCATTCGTGTCCATTCGTGTCCGTTTGTATACATTCATGTTCGTTCATATTCATTTGTATTTGTTTGTATTTGTTTGTATTCATTTGTGCTCGTCCATGTCCATTCATGTTCGTTCGTGTCCATTCATGTCCGTTCATATTCATTCGTATCCATTCGTGTCCGTTCATATCCATTCATATCCATTCGTATTCGTTCGTATCCATTCGTATCCATTCATGTCCATTCGTGTCCGCTCATGTCCATTCGTATTCATTCGTATCCATTCGTATCCATTCGTATCCGTTCGTGTCCGTTCGTGTCCGTTCGTATTCATTCGTGGTATACTAAGGCGTGACGCCTTAATCAAGCTTGCATCTCTGAATAGACACAGAATTTTCAAATACGCCTTAAAACCTTAGAAAAAACCTGTTTGCCTTTAAACACTTGCTGTGCTATAATGCAATTGTTGACTGACCAGCAGGCCGTCAACACCGCCGTCCCGCCCGACGCAGGCGGCGGAAAAATAATTACACACATGATTTTCTTTGCCGGCCGGGTGCTTGCTAAGGCGTGTCTGAAAATTCCTTAAAGCGCGAAATTTCTAACGAAACCGCTGCAATGATAGTCGAGTTTGCTCGACGCTTCGCGCTGCGTCGAGCAAGCTCGACTATCGGAATCCAGTTTTCAAACACGTCTTAAGGAATGACGAACAATTAACCAGCCAAATTTATACTTTCGTCATACCTAAGTCTACGGTAATAAATCATGGAGGTAAAAACCTGGAGGTATTGTATGAGTATTATTTCAATGAAGCAGCTGTTGGAAGCTGGAGTGCATTTCGGGCACCAGACAAGGCGCTGGAACCCTAAAATGGCGGAGTATATCTTCGCCGAGCGTAATGGAATCTATATTATAGATCTCCAAAAGACCGTCAAGAAAATTGACGAGGCATACACCGCCATAAGCAGCATCGTCAGCGAGGGCGGCGAACTTTTATTTGTCGGCACGAAAAAGCAGGCGCAGGACTCTATCCGCGAGGAAGCGGAGCGCTGCGGCATGTATTATGTGAACGAGCGCTGGCTCGGCGGCATGCTGACAAATTTTAATACCCTTAAGACGCGCATCACGCGCCTGAAGGAACTGGAGACCATGGAGGCAAACGGCATGTTCGAGGTGCTGCCCAAGAAAGAGGTAGCTAAGCTGATGCACGAGAAAGAAAAACTGGATCGCAATATCGGCGGCATAAAGAACATGAAGAAGGTGCCGGACATTATCTTTGTCGTGGACCCCAAGAAGGAGCATATCGCCATTCTGGAAGCCCACAACCTCGACATACCCATTGTGGCTATAGTCGATACAAATTGTGACCCTGACGAGGTTGACTACGTGATACCCGGCAATGACGACGCCATACGGGCAGTAAAACTTATCGCCGGCAAGGTGGCCGACGCGGTTATAGAATCGCGCCAGGGCGAGCAGATGGGCACAGAATCCCTGGACACAGACGTGGACTTGGACCTGGACCTGACCCTGGCAATAGATAGTAATATGGAAAATTTGTGATAGCCGAGCTTGCTCGGCGAATGTGTTAAGGCGTGTTTGAAAATTCCTTAGAGCGCGAAATTTCAAATAAAACCGTTGCAATTTCGCGCTGGAATCCAGTTTTCAAACACGTTCCAGTGTAAACATTGGAAGGTCAAAAACAACGCGGGGCTACTAGGCTTGTTGACCCTTCCCTATTTTTGGAGGTAAAAATTATATGACAGTAACAGCACAAATGGTTAAGGAACTGCGGGAAACAACAGGCGCGGGCATGTCAGCCTGCAAGGACGCGCTAGTGGCCGCGGACGGCGACAGGGAGAAAGCGATAGAGTATTTGCGCGAGAAGGGGCTGGCCGCCGCGCAGAAGAAGTCCAGCCGCATCGCTTCCGAAGGTTTGGTTTATGCCTATATATCCGAGGACAATAGCGCGGGCGCGATAGTGGAGGTCAACAGCGAGACGGATTTTGTCGCTAAAAATCAGGAATTCCGCGGGTTTGTGGAACAGGTGGCGCGGCACGCGGTTAAGACCGGCGCGCGGAATATAGACGCCCTTTTAGCCGAGCAGTGGTCCTCCGAAGGCGGCGGAACAATACGTGACGCGCTTACGCGGAAAGTGGCGGTAATAGGTGAAAACCTGAATATCCGGCGCTTTACAAGATTTGTTAAAGGCGAGGGCGTCCTTGTTTCATATATTCACGGCGGAGGCAGGGTGGCGGTTCTGCTGGAGCTTGCCAGTGACAAGGACAGCGAGGCGGTTAAAGAGGCTGGCAAGAATATTTGTATGCAAATCGCCGCCATGTCTCCCCTGTTTGTCAAGCGTGAGGACATTCCCCCGGAATTTATTGATAAGGAGCGGGAAATTTTACACGCCCAGGCCCTTAACGAGGAGGCCGAAAAGCCGGAGCACAAGCGTAAGGCCCCTGAAATAATCAATAGGATGGTAGGCGGGCGCTTGGAGAAGGAACTTAAAAGCTTTTGCCTGGTTGACCAGGAATATGTGAAGGATTCCGAACTTACTGTCGGGAAGTATCTGGATGCCGTGGGCAAGGAGCAGGGCTGCGCTATTGCGGTTAAGCGTTTCGAACGCTTTGAAACCGGCGAGGGTCTGGAGAAGAAGGAAGAGAATTTCGCCGAGGAAGTAAGCAAGGTCATGAACGCTCAAAAGGCTTGAGCTTTTTGACATTAAAGAACCTGACGAACAAGGGCGCGGCGAAGCCGCGTCTGTGCCGGGCTGCGCTCGACTATCTTTGCGGCGAAAATTCCGACATAGAAAGGATAACCGCGGTAACGACAGCCGGGCAAAGCTGGGCTATCGCTTGCTCCACACAAAAGCACAATTTGAGAGGCTCAACAGCTATGTTGGGCTTTTTTTGCGATAGCCGAGCTTGCTCGACGCTCGGCGTATAGGTTTTAAGGGGATGATTTTTTTGAAGAATTTTCCGCGCGTATTCATTTTGAATTTGAATTTTTCGCGGAAAAACCACCGCGAGAGACGCGGCCGAACGCTCGTGGCCGCGTGGCTGCTGCTGACGCTTGTGTTCCTGTCGCCGCAGAGGGCCGCGCATGCCGCAAGCCTGCTGCTGGACGCGCAGGCTTGCGTGCTGGTAGAGCAGGAGAGCGGCAAAACGCTGTACGCCATAAACGAGAACGAAAGAATGTACCCTGCCAGTATGACGAAAATTTTAACCGCTCTTGTGGCGCTGGAATATTTAAAGCCGAACGACTTGGTTGTAACAGGGGATGAAGTTTTCGCGATACCTGCGGATGCCAGCAGGGCGAATCACAAGAAAGGCGAGACGCTTGTAGTGGAGAACCTTATACGCGGGCTGATAATCCCCTCGGGCAGCGAGACGGCCTGCGTAATCGCGGTGGCGGTGGCGAAGAAGCTGAACAATGTTGAAGAAATGGGGTACGTGGAAGCCGAGGCGTTTTTTGTGCGGCTAATGAACGAAAAAGCGGAGACGTTGGGCGCCCGGGATTCCCATTTTGTAAACCCCCACGGATACCACTCAGAGGACCATTACTCGACGGCGCGCGACATAGCGCTTATTGCGCGGGCTGGTATGGAAAACGAGCTGATTAAGCGGATAGCGCTTGAAAGGGAATTCTCCGGCGACGGCGCCAACAACCGCGCCGGGTCGGATGCTCTTACCCAGCATTACGAATGGCGGACGCTCAACGAGCTTATATCCGGGGGCGCTTACAGTTACCGGTACGCCACAGGCATAAAAACCGGCTGGATGGATGAGGCGGGCTACTGTGTAGCCGCTTCGGCGGAAAAAGACGGCATGCGGCTTATCGCGATTGTAATGAATTCCACTGAAGTCGGGCGGTGGCGGGATGCGGCTGACTTATTCGAGTATGGTTTTGACAATTTTTCGCGCTACGAGCTTCAAACAGAAGGCGAGACGGTTTTGGACGCGCCTATTGCCAATGCGCGGCTGGGCACGCCGAAGCGATTAGCTCTTGTGGCGGAAAAGAGTTTCATTGAGTTTTTATCCAAGGACGAATACGAGACTCTGGAACAAGTGGTAACCCTGGACGAGGGGCTTTCGGCTTTAAATGGCGAAGAGCGTGAGATGCGGGCGCCTATTGTCAAGGACCAGGTTATAGGTTCGGTAGCGTACATGATTGGCGAACGGCAATTATTTGAGGGCGCGCTGCTGGCCGGCGCGGACGTACAGGAACGGACGCTGATAACAGACCTGGAGTTTTACTTCTCCGAGTTCAAAGCCGGGATTATTTCCACCAAGGCCCTTTACGCTGTGGGCGGCGCGATATTCGGCGTTTTAGCCACGCTTTTCGTATCCGGTCTGCGCAACAGGCGCAGGCGCAGAAGAAGGTACTATTGAACCCTAACCCGTTGGTCTGCCCGCTCACGCTATACTAAGGCGCGAAAAGAAATGCGCTTTTCACGCCGGTTGTTGGTTGCTCACACACGAAAACACTGAAAGATTTTTAGAGATAGTCGGGCGAAGCCCGACGCAGATGTTTTCG
>JAISYE010000007.1 GCA_031297485.1 Clostridiales bacterium | reverse complement strand
CCCATGAGAAAACAGCAAACAATGAATATCCGGAAGCCTTCCTGCGGCAAAACCCCGCTCAAGGTCTGATATAACCCATGATTTAACCTCCCCAAAATAATGAATACCTCATGTTTCTGCCACACGAACAGAGTACGCCGCCAATGGCACAAACCTACGCAGTCTTTGCCGCCGAACGGTTCGTGCGAAACCGAGAAACAGACGAACGGAAAAGCGGCGCGGGTTACGCGGCGGTTTTCCGTTCGGACGTATCGCCGCCATCGGCGGCGCAAGCCCGCGGCAACGCCCGCGGCGGTTTGCGGCGGGGCGCGTAGCGACGAAACCGTCAGAGTGGGTCACACGCTTTGAAAAAGAGGGTGAAGACGTCCCGATTATTTCTTTTTCTTGATACACAAACCAATCGCCATACCTAAACCTATACCAAGACTCAATCCGATTCCTGCATTATCGAAAAGAAAGATGCCCGCAAGCATTCCACAAGCCGTTCCAATGCTCAGGCCACAAATCATGTAAGTGTTTTCGGTTACGTCATAATCCGACTTCTGCTGTTCCCCTGAGCTGTTTTGCTTATTTTCATTATCGTTGTCCATACATATCACCTCCCCATCCTGTTTGGTTTTTACAAGAGGATTATAACATAAAGCCACAAAAATCACAATCCCCGGCCCGGCAATCCCCCATGCCGCTGGTTGACGGGAAGGTATTGCGTTACAGCGAAAGAAGCCGGCGGTACGGCAATGTGCCGGTATTTTTCAATAAAGGCCAGGAGGAAGTCTGATATGGGGAAGGTTAAGCTGCACCCCGAGCTGCGCTTTAAAGGAAGCGCGATTAAGTTTTTTACCCCTCACTTTGGCGAAAGGGGCACAAAAATGCTGTTTAAGCTGTGCGGGCTTATGCGCGGCAAACACGGCAAAGATTTACGCTACGAGCAAGTCTTTATACCCCGTGACGACGGCACAGGGCTGCGGATTTGTGTTTATTCGCCTTTACAGAAAGACGCTCCGGCTGTCCAAAACGTGCCCGGCCTTTTGTGGATTCACGGCGGACTGCCGCCGGCCTGCACGTTTGTCGGCGATATAGAGCCTTTTTATGATGAGACGGCGGCCTATGCAGAAAACTTGCGCAAAAGCGGCGTACCCGTGCATTTTAAGGTATTTGAGGGCTGCTTCCACGCCTTTGATATGGTCTGCCCCAACACAAGCGTCGCAAAGGAAGCGGCGGAATTATTGGAATCCGCTTTTAAATACGCTGTCAGCAATTATTTCGCGGAACAAGCCACCCACGTTTCCCACGTTTAGCGCGCGGCTTGTCGATACTGCCCGTCCGCGTTTGAAACGGCTGCGCTCTGTTAAAGAAGGCGCAGTCAGCGTGTGTTTCTGCGGCATAAAAACCAAGGAATGGCGAATTAATTAAACGCCAAACTTTTTCAACGGGCAATAACGGGCAATAACGGACAAACCACCGTTAGACCGTTAGGAAATGCGAACGCTTCAACGCATTTCCTGTGAAAGTTTGGTGTCTTTATCTTTCGTCATTCTTAGGACATGTTTGAAAACTGGATTACAGCGCGAAATTACAGTGGTTTCATTCGAAATTTCGTGCTTTTAGGAATCATAAACCTCAATGCTCATAGCCGCCAAATTGCCCTGCCGTTCTTTGTGATAAAAACCGGCTCGCGGCTATTGTAGCAGAACATGGAGATTTCGTTGCGCTATTGCGCTTACCCCATATATCCGCCCTGCATAGGGGAAACGGCCCTGTCTGTAAATAATTTCAATACGCCGCCTGAATATTTTGGAACTTTGGGCTTCCACTTGGCCCGGCGCTTTTCGAGTTCGGAGAGGATTTGCTCCTCGCTCATGGGCTTGCCCTTGATTCCGCTGACGCGTAAAACCCTGGCGGGAATGTCCAGCTCAATTAAGTCGCCTTCTTCCACCAGGGCTATGGGACCGCCGGACGCGGCTTCGGGCGATACATGGCCGATAGCCGGACCCTTGGACGCGCCGGAAAACCGTCCGTCGGTTATAAGGGCGACGCTTTTCCCCAGGCCAGGGTCAGAGGCAATGGCCTCGGTAGTGTAAAACATTTCGGGCATACCGCTGCCCTTGGGACCTTCGCAGCGGATAAACACCGCGTCCCCCGGCTGGATGTCGCGTCTCAGAACCGCTTGCAGCGCTTCTTCTTCGCTGTCAAAGGGACGCGCGCGCAAAACAGCCTTGAACATTTCCCGCGGCACTGCCGTATGCTTGACAACAGCCCCGTCCGGCGCAAGATTCCCCGTTAGTACGGCAATGGCGCCGTCACAACCCAGAGGGTTTTCAAAAGGCCGGATGATATTCTCCCGTTTCAGGTTCCAAGGACGCAGATAGGCTGCCCGTTTTTCATAAAACCCCGTCCCTTTCAGTTCCGCCAGGTTCCTTTCAAGGGTTTGGCCCGTAACTGTCATTACATCAAGGTGGAGACTGGACCGGATTTCTTCCATAACAGCGGGAACCCCGCCCGCGTAATGGAGGAATTGCGCGGGCCAACGCCCGGCTGGGCGGATATCCAGCAAGTAGCGGGCGCCCCGGTGCATACGGTCAAAATCCCTTCCTTCCAGTTTAACCCCAAATTCCCGGGCAATAGCCGGCAGGTGCAAAAGGCTGTTGGTGGAACCGGATATGGCGGCGTGTACCATAATGGCGTTTTCGAAACTCCGGCGGGTCACAATGTCCCCAGCCCGCAGCCCGCGCCCGGCCAGCCACACTGCCTGACGGCCCGCAGCCCGCGCGGTATCCAAAAGTTCCACGCTGGTGGCGGGCATTAGTGCGCTGCCCGGCAGCATCAGCCCCAAGGCTTCCGCCATAATCTGCATTGTGGAGGCGGTACCCATAAACCCGCAGGCGCCGCAGGACGGGCAGGCATGGTGTTTGTACCATGTAAATTCTTCCTGAGTTATTTCGCCGCGCTGATACATGGCGCTGTACTTGCCAATCTGTTCAAGGGTCAGCAGGTCTGGCCCGGCGTCCATTACACCGCCCGTTACCACAACAGCGGGGATATTCAGCCTGCCGATGGCCATCAGGTGGGCGGGAACACCTTTATCGCAGCTGCAGATAAAGACACCGCTGTCAAAGGTAGTGGCCTTCACGTGAATTTCAATCATATTGGCGATGATGTCCCTGCTCGCGAGGGAGTAGTTGATACCATCGTGGCCCTGGGCCATACCGTCGCATATATCGGTAACAAAGTATCGGGCGGCCTTGCCTCCTGCGGCGTCCGCCCCTTCCTTCGCCCGCTGCGCCAGCTCCAACAGCCCCGCGCTGCCCGGATGGCTGTCCCCAAAGGTGCTTTCGATAATTATCTGGGGCTTTTCCAGATCCTCTGCCGTCCAGCCCATGCCCATACGCAAAGGGTCCATCTCCGGGGCTGTCTTGCGGATTTCTTGACTCTGCAACATAAGTATTCTCACAATCTTTCTGAAAATTGCTTAATCTTCTCGAAGGTTTCTTCGCTGATAATGTGTTCCATGCGGCACGCGTCCGCCGCCGCGATTTTTTCGCCCACTCCTATCTTAACCAGCCAGTCGTACAGAGTGGAGTGCCTGTCATATACTTGCTCCGCTGTTTCCAGGCCCTTGCCCGTCAGTTTTATAAACCCGTCGTCATCCATAAGGATTAGGCCGTCCTCGCGCAGCTTCTTCATAGCGATACTTATACTGGGCCTCGAAAAGCCCATCTCGGATACAATGTCAATAGACCTTACCGCACCGGTCTTTTTTGTCAGCAGCAAAATAGTCTCAAGATAATCTTCCGCGGATGCGCGTAGTTGCATGTGAAACACCTCCTTCAATATTTACGGCTCTTTCAAAATTTGGGTGGCAGGGGTGCCAAGCGCTTACAACTTTGCTGCCGCCCTATTATTATTTAAAGAGGTACGTGGTCATCTGGGTTTCGCCCCGGATATGGTTCTTAACGGTGAAGTCACCGTTACGCCGGATGTTCCGGCCCCTCCGGACGCTCCGTCCCCGCCGGACGCTCCGTCCCCTCCGAAAGCGAAGCCTTTTGGCGTTACAAAAATCATTAGGGTTACCACCCGATTGAAACAATTTTACTTACGAACGTTGAGATTTGCCCCGAGGCGAACGCGGAATCAGCGCCGCTGGTTCCTGTTGTACGAGTTCGTGAGTCCCAAACGCTGCACCCGCCGCCCTTAAGAAAGGGTCTGCGCCGAGCAGGTTCGACTATCACACCCGCCGCCTTTAAGAAGGGGTCTGGGGCCAAAGAACGAACCATCCTTAGGCCACTAACGGTGAACTGCCCGTTTCCTTAAGTTCGCGCTTATGGGGCAGAGCCATTAGCGGTGAGCTGCCCTTTCCCAAGTTCGCGCTTACGGGGCAGAGCCACTAACGGTGAACTGCCCTTTCCCAAGTCTCAAGCCCGCGCGGCGGCGGCGTTTTCGCGGCCCATGTTTCTGTGGGCGGCGGCAAGCATGAGCTTAATGCGGTTAAGCTGGTTTACCTCGCTGGCGCCGGGGTCGTAGTCAATGGCCACAATGTTCGCCAGAGGGTAATTCCGCCGCAGTTCCTTAATAATCCCCTTGCCAGTCACATGGTTGGGCAGGCAGCCAAAAGGCTGGGTGCATATTATGTTGTTCACGCCGGAATGAATCAGTTCCACCATTTCAGCGGTCAAGAACCATCCCTCGCCGGTCTGGTTGCCTAAAGAAACAATCGGCTCCGCCATGCGCCCAAGCTCCGCAATATCCGGCGGCGCCTCAAAACGCCCGCTGGCCCCCAGCGCACGCTTCATCGCGCGCCTGTAAAGCTCTATGGCCCATATCCCAAGGTCAGCAGCCCTCTTGGAAGCCTTGGTGCCGGCAAAATATTCGCTTTTGTATGTAGCGTTGTATAGACTGTACAGCAAAAACCCCGTTAGGTCCGGTACTACAGCTTCCGCGCCTTCCCGTTCCAAAAGCGTCACAATGTCGTTGTTGGCCGTAGGATGAAATTTTACCAGAATCTCACCTACTACGCCTACCCTGGGCTTTTGAATATCCAGAATAGGCAGGGCGTCAAAGTCCCGCACAATTTCGCGCACATAACGGTTAAACACTCCCGGATGGCCGCGCCTTACCGCTTCCCCGCACAGCCCGTTCCAGTGCCGGTACAGGGCGTCCGCCGCGCCGGGCTCCCGCTGGTAGGGACGCACACGGTACAGCGCGCGCATAAGCACGTCGCCGAGTACCAGCGCCTGCAGAGCCTTGTTAATAAGCCCAGGCGTAAACACCAGGCCCGGGTTTTTCTCCAGGCCGGAGGCGCTGAGGGAAACCACCGCGATATGCTGCAGCCCGGCCTTGCGCAACGCCTTGCGGATAAACCCCACGTAGTTTGTGGCTCGGCACCCCCCGCCAGTTTGACTCATTATAATGGAAACATTGTTTACATCGTAGCGCCCGCTGGTCAGGGCGTTCAAAATCTGCCCTACCACAATAAGGGCGGGATAGCAGGCGTCGTTGTTTACGTAACGCAGGCCGGTGTCTATACATTCACGGTCAAGGGCGGGCATAACCTCCAGCTTGTACCCCGAGGACTCGAACGCCGGCGCAAGAAGCGTGAAGTGTATGGGCGACATCTGCGGGCAAAGCAAGGTGTGGGCGGCTCGCATGGCCTTCGTGAACATCACTCGTTCCGGCCGCGGGTCGGGCGCGTGGGCCAGGATTCCCTTGCGCCCCCGTTCCTCCAACGCCGCGAAGAGCGAACGTATGCGTATGCGCGCGGAGCCCAGGTTGTTCACCTCGTCTATTTTAAGGCAGGTGTATATCTTGCCAGAGGCTTCTAAAATCTCCTGCACCTCGTCGGTGGTTACAGCATCCAGACCACAGCCGAAGGAATTAAGCTGCACAAGCTCTAGGTCCTGACGCCCGCTGACAAAGGACGCGGCGGCGTACAGCCGCGAGTGGTAGGCCCATTGGTCGCGCACGGTAAGCGGCCGGAGCACCGCCGCCAGGTGAGCCACGCTGTCCTCGCTTAGCACAGCCACGCCGTACCCTGTTATCAGCTCGGGTATGCCGTGGTTTATCTCCGGGTCCACATGGTAAGGCCGGCCTGCCAGCACTATGGCCTTTAGGTTGTTTTCCCGCAGAAATTCCAGGGTCTCCTCGCCCTTGGCCCGCACGTCCGCCACGAACCGTTCCTGTTCCGCCCAAGCCAGTTCCAGCGCCCGCGCGATTTCCACAGGGGCGATGTTGGGAAATTCATCTGTAAGGCGCTTGGTCAGGGCGGATTTGTCCTCCAGGCTTATAAACGGGTTTTTGAATAGTATATTCTGTTCCCGCAAATCCTCCACGTTATTTTTGATGTTTTCAGGGTAGGACGTGACAATCGGGCAGTTAAAGTGATTGTCAGCGCCCGTGACCCGCTTGCGCTCGTAACCCACGCTGGGGTAAAAGATGAACTTTACCCCGCGTGCTATCAGGTCCATTATGTGGCCATGGGCCAGCTTAGCGGGATAGCAGACGGACTCGCTTGGTATGGACTCTATGCCCCGTTCGTAAACCGTCCGGGAGGAGGCTGCCGAAAGCTCCACGCGATACCCCAGGCTGGTAAAAAACGTAAACCAAAGGGGGTAATTCTCGTACATATTCAGCACCCTGGGAATACCCACTGTGCCACGCGGCGCGTTTTCCGCGGCGAGAGGCTTATAGCTGAAAAGCCGGCCCAGTTTATATTGGAATAGATTGGGCACGCCTTGGTTACTTGGCTCCGCGCCTAGAACCTTTTCGCAGCGGTTGCCGGATATAAAGCGCCTTTGGGCGGACGAAGGGGTGTTTCCGGAAAACTTGTTAATTGTAAGCAGGCAGTTATTGGTACAGCCGCCGCAGCGTGTCAGCGACGCGGTAATTTGCAGGCTCCGCAGTTCTTCCGGGTTCAGCAGGCTGGATACATGGCCTGGAGCGTATTTCTCCCGCGCGATTATCGCCGCCCCAAAGGCGCCCATTATGCCGGCGATGTCCGGGCGCGCGCACTGGCGGCCGCTTACACGCTCGAAGGCGCGAAGCACCGCGTCGTTGTAGAACGTGCCGCCCTGTACGACTATGTTTTCGCCCATTAAGGCAGGGTCGGTGATTTTTATCACCTTTTGCAGCGCGTTCTTAATTACGGAAAAGGCAAGCCCTGCGGATATGTCGCTTACCGCAGCCCCTTCCTTTTGGGCCTGCTTTACCCGCGAATTCATGAACACTGTGCAGCGGGAGCCAAGGTCGATAGGATTTTCCGCAAACAGCGCTATTTTGGCGAATTCTGCCACCGGCAGGTTGAGGGACCTGGCAAAGGTCTCTATGAACGAACCGCACCCTGCGGAGCAGGCTTCGTTCAGCAGCACGCTGTCAATGACCCCGCGCTTGATGCGTATGCACTTCATATCCTGCCCGCCAATGTCCAGGATAAAGTCCACGTCCGGCTTAAAAAACGCCGCCGCGCGGTAGTGCGCCACGGTTTCTATCTCGCCCAAATCCACGCGCAGGGCGGTTTGGGCCAAGCCCTCGCCATAGCCTGTGACACAGGAGTTGCGTATTTTTACACCGTCAGGGAGTTTGCCGTAAATTTCCGTAAGGGACTGGGTAATTACCCGCAACGGGCTGCCTTCGTTGCTGGCGTAGTGGGAATAGAGCAGCTCGCCCTTTTCCCCGATTAAGGCCAGCTTGGTGGTGGTGGAGCCCGCGTCAATGCCCAGGAACACGCCGCCCGCATAGGTGTCAAGCCGCCCGCGGCCCACGGCGTTTTGCCCGTGGCGTGCGGCGAAAAGGCCGTATTCCTCCTGGCTGGCGAAGAGCGGCGAAAGTCTGGCTATTTCGGCTTGGGCATTCTTACAGGACTCCAGCTTGTTTATAAGCGAGCCAAAGGACAGCGGACTGCCGCCATCCGCGCTTATGGCCCCGCCCAGCGCCGCGAACAGGTGGGAACTTTCCGGCACGATAATTTCGTCCTCGTTTAAGCCAAGGGTATGGATGAAGCGTTTGCGCAGCTCGGAAAGGAAGTGGAGGGGTCCGCCCAGGAACGCCACCTTGCCGCGGATGGGTTTGCCGCAGGCCAGGCCGCTGATGGTCTGGCTTACCACTGCCTGGAAAATGGACGCCGCCAGGTCCGGTTTTGCGGCCCCTTCATTTATAAGGGGCTGGACATCACTTTTGGCGAACACTCCGCACCGGGCCGCAATGGGGTAGATAACGCTGTGGTCCTTCGCCATGTCGTTAAGCCCGCCGGCGTCGGTTTGCAGCAACGTGGCCATCTGGTCGATAAAGGAACCTGTGCCCCCCGCGCAAATGCCGTTCATGCGCTGTTCTATATCGTTGGCAAAATAGATAATTTTCGCGTCCTCGCCGCCTATTTCTATGGCCACGTCCGCCTTGCCCGCCGCTATAGCCACGGCGTTGGAAACCGCTATGACCTCCTGGATAAACTCGATACCAATGCGTTTGGCCAGCGACAGACCGCCGGAGCCCGTGACCATGGCCCCGAATTTTATATCCCCCAATTTTTCCCTCGCCGTGCGCGCCAAGTTCAACAAGGTTTCCTGTATGTTCGAAAAGTGACGCTGATATTTTCCGAAAATTATTTGGTTCATACTGTTTGTTACAACCAGCTTAACTGTGGTCGAGCCGATGTCAATGCCTACGTTGAAGTTTTGAAACATGTGTGCCTCCTTAATTAGGGCTTATCCCTGAATAAAGCAGAATGGCTTAAATACTGGATTTTAAAACACAGAAACGGCGCAAAATCAGCATTCTTGCCTATTAAGGGATAGGCTCTTAGTTATGGATGTATTATAATTCATCGGGGATATTTATTCAAATGAAGTTTTGATTGTGAGTGAAGTTTTAATTGTGGGTGAGGTTTTAATTGTGGGTGAGGTTTGATTGTAAGTGAGGTTTGATTGTGAGTGAGTAAAGGTTCCGCATGAGGTGGATTAATCCAAAAAATTATGCCGGCTTTGTTAGGGCGTGTTTGAAAATTCCTTGAAAACTTCTTACAAACTCCTTAAAATGTAAAATTTTAAGTGAAACCGCTCCAATTTTGCGCTGGAATCTAATTTTCAAACAGGCCCTTGGGCGTGTTTGAAAACTGGATTCCGATAGCCGAGCTTGCTCGATGTAGCGCGAAGCGTGCAGCGGTTTCATTCGAAATTCCGCGCTTTAAGGAATTTTCGAAAATGTTTTTTTTATCGTGTAAATGCTTCCGCGCTTTTCGACACTCCAAAGAAAAAGAATGGGGTTATCGCTTTGGGCGCCACCAGGACGTATTTGAAAACTTGATTCCGATAAGTCGAGCTTGCTCGACGCAGCGCGAAGCGTCGAGCAAGCTTGACTATCATTGCAGCGGTTTCATTAGAAATTTCGCGCTTTAAGGAATTTTCAAACACGCCTTAGCAACAATTGCCGCTAATCCTGTATTACGCCAAAATCCATATTAATTGCCGGTCCGTAAACAGGTTCCTGTTCCATGAATTTACTGTCAAGGTTTATTGTCGATTTATGGAAGATACACAATATTATAAACACATCCTGAGTTTTATTCTTCATTCGTTCCTTACTTTACCATGGCATGCCATGCCAACGTTTGGTGTAATATTCTAAATATACAAGGTGTGTAAAACATCTTACCCACCTGTACCTACATATTGTACCTACATATGCTTGTACCTTAATCCAATATTTTTTACATGTTCTTCAGTGCATGCTTCAGCATTTCTATTTCTTTAGCATAAGCTTCAGCACGGGCTTCTACAGCTTCAGCACGGGCTTCTACAGCTTTAGCACGAGCTTCTACAGCTTTAGCATGGGCTTCCGCCTG
>JAISYE010000006.1 GCA_031297485.1 Clostridiales bacterium | reverse complement strand
TTGGCAACCAAATAATAGAGACCATAACCCAGCACATGCCCCTGCACGGGCGCGCGGCCCGGGTCCGGGCGGTGGAGCTGCTTAACTTGGTCAGCATACCCCAGCCGGAGACGCGCCTTAAGCAGTATCCGCACGAGTTTTCCGGAGGAATGCGCCAGCGTGTCATGATTGCCATGGCGCTCGCCTGCGACCCGTCTGTGCTGATAGCGGACGAGCCGACCACAGCCCTGGATGTAACCATACAGGCGCAGATTTTGCAAATATTAAGGGATTTGAAGTCCAAGATATCCGCGTCCGTTATTTTGATAACCCATGACCTGGGTATTGTGGCCGACCTTTGTGACCGCGTCAATATTATGTATGGCAGCCAGATTATGGAGACGGGCACTACGGACGATATTTTTTACAGGACAGCGCACCCTTATACCCGTGGCTTGCTGCGGTGCCTGCCGGAATACGCGGCAATGCGCGGCGAGTCCCGCCTTAAACCCATTACCGGCGCGCCTGTGGACCTGATGATGCTGCCTGCCGGATGCGCGTTTGCCGCGCGCTGTGAATACTGCATGAATGTCTGTTTAACCCGGCGGCCGGTTTTGGCGGATGCGCCCGGTGAGGCTCACACCTCTTGCTGCTGGCTGTCCATGCTGAAGCTTCCCTTTGCCGCAGGGGACGGGCTGGAACGGGAAGAGCCGCGTTTTTCCGCGGCGGACGGCAAGGCGGTGACCTTATGAGCGCTTTACTGGAAGTTGAGGATATCAAAACCTATTTTATAGTCCGTCAAGCTGGAAAAAGACGGATTGTCAAGGCGGTGGACGGTGTTTCTTTCAGTATAAACAGGGGCGAAACCCTCGGCATGGTGGGAGAGTCCGGCTGCGGCAAATCCACGGTGGGGCGTACAATCATGCGTTTCAACAAACCTGAGGGCGGCAGGATTATTTTCGACGGGAACGACATTACAACAGGGGATATGCGGCCCTACCGCTCGCGTATGCAAATGGTGTTTCAGGACCCCTACTCGTCCCTTGACCCGCGCATGTCCATTGGTGAAATTGTGGCGGAACCCTTAAACATCCAGTACCCAGCCGGCCAGATGTCAAAACAGGAGCGCGCGGATATTGTTCTGGAAAAGATGCGGCTCGTGGGCATGAATCAGGAGGCGCTTTCACGCTTTCCGCACGAGTTTTCCGGCGGGCAGCGCCAGCGGATTTCTATCGCCCGCGCAATGGTCACTAAATTGGATTTGCTTATCCTGGACGAACCGGTGTCAGCCCTGGATGTTTCTATCCAGGCGCAGATTATTAACATGCTGATGGACCTCCAAGAGCGGTTTGGCATGGCGTATCTCTTTATTGCCCATGACCTCTCTGTCGTCCGGCATATCTCCCAACGCGTTATGGTAATGTACTTGGGCCGGTGTATGGAAAGCGCGGGAACGGAAGCGCTTCATAAAAACCCGCTGCATCCGTACACGCAGGCGTTACTCAGCGCTATTCCCGTGCCGGACCCTGAAATGAGCCGCAAAAAACGCCGCGTTGTGCTGGAAGGCGACGTTCCAAGCCCCGTTGACCCGCCCTCCGGCTGCGTGTTCAGGACACGCTGCCATTACGCCGCGGAGCGCTGCGCGGCCGAAGCGCCGGTAATGGAGGACGCCGGGCAGGGCCATTTTGTGGCTTGTCACAATTTTCGCCGGCTGTGACGTGTCGAACAAGCTCACCGCCGGTGTATTATAATATTTATTTGAGGAGGCAGGATTATGTCATTTAAATTTTTACCCAAATTTGGGTTAAAACGTATTTTGTTATCCTTGTCACTGCTGATATTTGTGGCCGCTTGCGGCAGCACGAGCGGCACGGCTAAGCCGGAGCCGACGGCTGAAGTACCCTCTGCCGGAGGGGCGGCGGAGTTAAATGAGCTTACCATCTGTTTGGGCAGCGCGGGCGGCTTTGACCCGACCACCTGTGCCGCGCGCGACCCCGCGATGATGATAGATGTGCTCTATGAGGGCTTGTACCGCTATACCTCAAATGGTATCGAACTGGCTGGGGCGAAAAGCGTGGAGGTTTCGGACGACGGCCTGATATGGACCCTGAATCTCCGTGAGGAAGCCCGCTGGTCGGACGGCAAGCCCGTAACGGCGGACGACTATGTATTCAGTATCCGGCGCTTGGTCAACCCTGTTGTAGGTTCCGGCTACGCGCTGGCCCACGGCGGGTTTGTGAAGAACGCGACGAAGTGCTTCAACGGTGAGCTGCCCTTTGAGGAACTGGGTGTGCGCGCTGTGGATGATTTTACCCTTGAAATCGAGCTGGAAGCTCCTTGCGCCTATTTCGACGCTTTTCTCGCCTATACAACCTTCTACCCGCTCCGTGAGGAAATCACCTCAATGGACGGCACGACGGACTGGACAAGCGACCCCGCGACCTTCCTCTCCAACGGCCCGATGAAATTTGTAGAAATTGAGCCGAACCAGTATTGTGTTTTTGAAAAAAGCGAAACCTACTACGGCAGGGATGAGGTAAATCTGGACCGGCTGACTGTTAAGGCGGCGTCGGAGTCCAACACCAAACTTGCGCTTTTTAATGCCGGCGATGTGGATATGATCACGGACTACCCTTCCGAGGAGACGGAATCCCTTATAAGCAGAGGGCTGTACCATGGCGTGCCTACGCTTAGGACAGGGTATCTCTATGTTAATCATGACAGGGAACCCTTTAACGACCCACGGGTACGCCGCGCGTTCGCGCTGTGCATTGACCGCGAGTTTTTATGTGATGTGCTGCTCTCCGGCACCAAGATTGCCGCCACATCCTTTGTAGGAATGGGTTTCCCGGGAGCCACCGCTGACGAGGACTTTTACAGCGAAAGCCCGAAGATGCTCTATTATGACCCGGACGAGGCGCGCCAGCTGCTGGCGGACGCGGGGTATCCGGGCGGGGCGGGCTTCCCTGTGTTGGAACTGCCCTACAGAAGCATGGCGGCGGATAACGCCACTGTATTTGAATACTTGCAGTCTGTATGGAAAGAGGAACTGGGCGTAGAGTCCACGCTTTTCCCGCAGGAAGCCGCCGTGGGCAACCTGGCGCGTGACGAGCACCGCTTCACTTTCTTCCTGGAGAATTGGGGCGCGGACTACTTCGACGCCAGCGACCTTTTGGCGCTGCACACCACAGGGCATTTTATGAACTTCGGTAACTACAACAGCCAGGAATACAACGACCTCTATCAAGCCTCTACAATAACCATAGACAACGCGAGGCGCATCGGCCTCCTGCACCAGGCCGAGCAGCTCCTGATAGAAAAAGACACCGGTGTTATTCCGTTGTATTATTGGACTGACAAATTTATATTTGACGAGAATGTTGTTACTAACGTAACGTATCTGGCAAATTCTATGCCAAAGTTTGTGAATATTATTGTAAATAAATAGTCGAGCGCAACTCGACGCCACAGAAAGGCCGGCTGATTTTTATAAATCAGCCGGCCTTTTTGGTGAGATTTACTTTACATACTCGTTTAACGGTTTAATCAAGTACACGTTATTTGGCATCTGGTTGGTAGTAATATAACCCGGCGCGGAATTAATAAGCTCTGGGATACGGTTTACAAGATTCGCGCAGGTGAGTTCCACGGTGGCGGGCCGGTTTACAATGTTCGTCATTTCCGGCTCACCGAAGAAAGTCCATTCGTTTTTGTCGAACTCGTCAGGGGCGTAGACCTTGCCGATACACTCGGTTTCCAGCGTGATGCCTTCGGCCGTCTCGGTGGTAACAATGGCGGACATGCCCGTGGCGTCCCCCGCCTTGATGGTCATGTTAAGGGTGGACGAGGTAAGGTCGCGGTCATATGTGGTGGGGACGCACCTCTGTGTCTGGGAAACCGGCGTAAGCCCCATTCTGGCACAGAGCCAGCCGTTTTGGTTCCACATATAGCTGGGCGCAAGTTCGCCGCTTTCTATTTTGGCCTTTATTTCCTCGTGGTCAAGGTCATTGAAATTCCCAATCTCCTTTGCGAACTCATCCAGGGTGAGGCCCGCGCCGTGCCCCTTCGCCAGCGCGATGCCGTAATCCTCCACATTATAGCTGCTGCTGCCCTTAATCTTGGTGATTTTGTGTATTGACCCCGCCAGCGTGTCGATCAGCACGCCCCAGTACATATCGGGGTATCCGCTTCCCGCGATGGTGCAGTTGTTCTTTTTCGCCAGCGTGTCGATTTCCCGGGTAATCGCCGGTGAGGAATTCCATGGGTACAGCGATTCCTCGCAGGTGGAAATGGCGTTTACCCCGTTTCTCGCGCAGAGCGTGAACGCGTCCTTAAGGTCCGCCATTGTGCTCATTGTGGCGATTACGCAAACATCCGGCTTTAATTCCGCCAGTATGCGGTCCGCGTCCTTTGCGTCGGACACCTTTACCCCTAAGGTTTCCCCGCCGCCGATTATCTCGCCGATGTCCTTCCCAATGACCTGCGGGTTAACGTCGAAGGCGGCGACTATCTCCGCTCCCTTCTCAAGCAGATAACGCATCAGGTAAACACTCATCTTCCCGCAGCCGTACTGGACTGCCTTTACTTTACGGTTCATATGTTACCCTCCTGTTCTTGATATTATGCTGTTATTATACCACAGAAATACTAAAATCGACCGGCGAAACAAAAAATTAATTTTTCAAAGAATTTAACCCTTGACAAAACAAAAGAAGAGGAGTATGCTACAAACATATTATTTATATATGTATTATATATTTTTTAAACAAGGAACGGGCAAACTTACGCTATGGGCAGATACCAACGTTCGCGGGTATACCGCTGCGATAATTGAAAGCCCACCAATTTAAGGAGGTTACAGTATGAGCAAGAATTACAAGTTTGAAACCCTGCAGCTGCATGTAGGGCAGGAGCGGCCGGACCCCGCCACAGACGCGCGGGCTGTGCCTATTTACGCGACGTCGTCCTATGTTTTTAAGGATTGCGCGGTTGCGGCAGGGCGCTTTGGC
>JAISYE010000005.1 GCA_031297485.1 Clostridiales bacterium | reverse complement strand
CTTGTCGGGTTCGCAGCCGATGTAATACGCCGCGCCGCCTCCGAAAGCGTTTGACGTGGCGCAGGCCTCGCCCTTGTAATATCCTGACTCATACCGCGCCAGCGCTTTCGCGCCTTTTAAAGTGATAATGTCGCACCATTTTCCCGCCGAGGCAGTAGAACCATCCGGCAATCCGATCTTAACGTCCTCGCCCCTTAAACAGTCGTAATCTAAAATTTCGATTTTAAGCAGGTCGCCAAGGCTGCCTGGCAGTTCTCTGTGTGACATGCAAACATTGTTCCCGTTTTTAACGCCGGTCCGCATGGTCAAGATAATGTGACCGCCCTTTGAAACATATGCCTCTATTTTCCGTTCCAATTCCGGTGTCATTAAGTATTGCAGCGGCGCGACAATCAGTTTGTAAGATGAAAAATCCGCGTCAGGGGAAACAAAATCAACAGGAATATTATTTTCATGGAAATATAGATGGTATTTCATCAGCTGCCCAATGTAATTCAGCTGTGGATGATGCGGCTGTATAGTAAGCGCCCAGTTTTGGTCGTATGAATACACAATACCTACGCTGCTTTGCGTTTTTGTCCCGCAAAAATGTGCCATTAACGGGCGCAATTCCGCAACGGCCTTTTTGAGCTCGGCGTACCGCCGTCCCGGGACGCCGCTGTGGGGCAGGACGCCGTGCCAGTATTGCTCTGTTCCGAAGGCGCATGTGCGCCAACGGAAAAACACAACGGTATCAGCGCCGCGCGCCACAGATTGGGCTGTCCACAGCCGCAGCTGTCCTGGCCGCGGCGTGTGCCCCAGCGTCTGCCAACCTGTGGGGCCAGCCTGCTGCTCCATAATCCAGAACGGCTTATCCTTAAAGCCGCGCGTTACATCCAGGGCAACGGAAGTTCTGGCCACGGAGTCTGACCCCGGCGGACAAGTCAGCGTTTCGTCCCAGAACACAAGGTTATACTGGTCATGGGACACAAAATCCAAGTTTTTGCCAAGGTCATAGTAATTTACCTTATCGGCGAACCCCATGCAATTATGGGTAATAAACTGGCACGGCGCGATTTTACGGATAATGTCAATCTGACGCTGCTGAAAATCCACGATTAAATCGGAACAGAATCGCTTCCAGTCCAGCAAAAGCGAGGGGTTGTGCCCGTTGGGCGTTATTTTGGGAGCGGGTATCTGATGAAAAGCATCGTAAGTCTGGCTCCAAAAAGCGGTCCCCCATTCTTCATTCAAACGTCCGATAGTCTTATATTTTACCCTCAGCCAATCCTGAAACGCTTTTTCACAGCTGCCGCACATACAAAGGTTTCCGTGGCTGTTGCCGAGTTCGTTGTCAATTTGCCAGCCAATGACGTGTTCATTGTCTTTGTAATGTTCCGCCATAGCGGTCACAAGCCGGGCGGCGTGGCCGCGGTAAACCGCGTTGGACTGGCAGGCGTGATGCCGCCCTCCAAAACCGAGCGTCACACCGCTGTCGTTTACAGGCAAAATCTCAGGGGTTTCCTCAATAATCCAGGCCGGCGGGGCGGCTGTAGGCGTTCCCAATACGGTTTTGACGCCCTGTTCCGCAAGCAGTTGGATCGCGCTGTCCATCCATTTAAAGTCAAATTCGCCTTTTCGCGGCTCAAACCTTGCCCAGGCAAATTCCCCCATACGCACCAGGTCCAGCCCAAGCTCCCGCATCAGTTTCGCGTCGGTTTCCCACCGCTCCCGGGGCCAATGCTCGGGATAGTAATCAGCGCCGAAAAAATTACTCATACAATCTCCTCACGTTCTTTCCTATGCTCTGTAAATTTTGGAAGCTCTGCGCGCGTTTTGCAGTAAGCGTTGTAGTCCTCCGGCGAATTGATATTCCGCATAACAGACGCCTCCATGTGGACCAGGCGGTGCTGGATTTGCGAAAGCAGCAGCCTGACCTTATATCTTTTTTCCGCGATAGCTTCCTGGATAAGGGGCAAGCAGTCCGCGGTATAAATTCCCGCCAGGGGATTAGGACAAGCCGTCTGCTCTTGGCCCGCCATATGCGGAGCAGTGGCTTCGGCAAAAAACACAGGTTTGCCGTGCTTCTTAAAATCATCCAGCAGCAAGGCTACATGGGTCTTCAGGATAAATGGCATGTCGCAAGGGAGGAATACCGCCCCGCCCAAATAAGTCAGGGCCGCCTCAATTCCTGCCAAGGGCCCTATACCCGCCCGTAAATCCTCTATTACGCGCAAACCCGTATCAGCGTATTCCGCGGCAGCCCCCAGAGGGGCGGAAAGGCAGACCTCGCCGCAGTCGGCTAAAGCAAGGCGCGCGCGTTCGATAAAAGCGTTTCCCTCATAGCAAAGGAAACCTTTTTTTATGCCATTCATACGGGTGCCGACGCCGCCGGATAAAATAACCCCCGTAATCTGCTCGGAATTTTCGCGCCGCCCTTGTGTGTCGGGTTCTTTTAGCGTTTCCATGCCGACCTACCCCAAAATCTTCAGATCTTTGGGATGAAGGTTAAGGGACCGCCCGCCGTCCGGAGTTACCAACATCAGGTCCTCTATGCGCACGCCCACATCCCCTGGCAAGTATATGCCCGGCTCAATGGAAAAAATCATGCCTTCCTCCAGTTCGTCATGGTTATACGCGGAAACATCCCCCGCCTCGTGCCCTTGCAGGCCAATGGAATGACCCAGACGGTGAATAAAATTTTTACCATAGCCGGCCTTGTCAATAATATCGCGCGCCGCGGCGTCCAGTTCGGAAAAGCGGATGCCCGGACGTACCAGGCGCTCCGCCGCCTCAACGGCGCTTTTTACTATTTCATAAATCTCCGTATGGCGGGGTGAGACATACTTATAAAAAAAGGTGCGCGTCATATCCGAACAATACCCGCAGACGGCGTTCCGTCCGCTTTTAATACAGCCCACGTCCAAGAGTACGCAATCACCAGCCTTAAGGGCCGTATTATCGCTGTTATGGTGGGGTTCCGCTGCGTTTGCCCCGAAGGCCACAATACCAAAGGCGATGCTGTCCGCGCCCAGCGCGCGGTATATTCCGTCAAGCCGCTCCTTAATTTCCAACTCGGTAACGCCCTCTTTTACAAGCGTTTCAAATTCCGCCATAGCGCGATCGTTAATTTCGGAGCTTTGGGCCATAAGAGCCTGTTCCTCGGCGTCCTTTACCGCGCGGACGCGGTCAACTGCCTGGGAGGCCAGGACAATGTCTTTTATTCCGGCGGGGCCGGAGCCTCCGGCTTTTTCAAGCAGCGGCAGCAGGAAACGGGCGGGAAGGTCTTTATCCAAGCCCAAGACGGCGTTCTTATCCAGGTCGTCGGCCACGCGGGCCAAGCCGTCCTCGCCAAGCGCGAACTGGACCACGTCCACGCCTTCGACTGTACCTTCCACCTGGCTTAACTCGTTTACATACAGCGTATTGCCCTTAGTCAGGCTAAGGCGCAGCAGAAGCAGCCGTTCCCCCGGAAACAAATACTGTCCGGTTAAGTAATATATTGCTGTTACATCAGAAACCAACAACTGCCCAACGCCCATTTTTCTAAGATTCTCAAGCGTCTTTTCAATTCTATTAGCGCTCATCTCGCACACCTCTTTCCATAGTTTAACAATTCAATCTAAAAGCTCCGCGCCAATCTTTCGCGGCATAGTATAGCAGACAGTAGCAATATTGATGCTATCATTTCTCCGCCTTTTAAGCAATAGCCTCCGGAGTCAAAACAGATGCCTTTTCCTACCAGAGCTATGCGGCGCTCACTTTCCGGCGCGCCGTTGTATTCCGCCGTAATAAACTTCGGTTCCCGGGCGTTTTCCGGGAAACCGCCAAAAAGGTGCTCATTTTCAACTTTGTAATTTCTTCATTTCAATCCAAATCTGAGTAGGAGCCAGATGACCCTAAGGCGTGTTTGAAAATTCCTTAAAGCGCGAAATTTCTAATGAAATCGCTGCAATTTCGCGCTGGAATCTAGTTTTCAAACACGTCATAGCAATTTGCGCTGTGAACATTCACAGTACAGTCGATTTGACAGGAGGGAAATTTCTTAAGAGGTGACGATATGAGTTACGTATTAATTACCGGAGGCAGCGGGGGTATGGGCTTTGAGATGGCGCGGGCCTTCGCCCAAAGGAAGCATCCGCTGATCATCAGCGGTTCACGCGAGGGGCGTTTGTCGGCGGCCAAGGCTCTGCTGGAAAAAGAATTCGGCAGGACTGTCGAGACCGTTGCCCAGGATCTGAGCCAGCCCGGCGGCGCTGAAGCGCTGCATGATAAGGTGGCACAGGCAGGCATTGAGGTGGAAATTTTGGTGAACAATGCAGGGATGGGACTGCTGGCTGCCAGTGAGGAGATCGATTTTAAGGCCGATGAAGCCCTGATGCGCTTGAACATGATCGCCTTGGTGGAACTGTGCAAGCTGTACCTGCCCGAGATGTACCGGCGCGGGCATGGAAAGATCCTGAACGTGGCGTCTGTAGCGGCTTTCCAGCCTGGGCCTTACAATGCCACCTATTTTGCCAGCAAGGCGTTTGTGCTCAGCTACAGCAGGGCTATTCGCCACGAGGCAAAGGACCGCGGCGTGCAGGTCTGTACACTGTGCCCCGGTACTACGCGGACTGATTTTTTTGAAAAGGAAGGGATGGAAGTACCGCCGATGGCGGACAGCCCAGAACGCGTAGCGCAATTTGCCTACCGCCATCTGATGCGCAACCAGACCGTGATGGTTCCCGGACTGATGAACCGGCTGTCCCTGCTGATTCCCACTGGCGCCAGAATAGGGCTCTCCGCCATGATGAAGGATTTAAAAAAATAGCATTATATCTGAATAAGACAGATGGGAGATTTTCCTTGTTGACCGAATCGGTTTGTTGCGATATATTATTGCTGACCGATTCGGTTATATCCACGGACGTTAAGATTTGCTGCAGAGGAACTGCGTTCGCCTGTGTTATATGTACGAACGAATACATTTGCCAAACATGAAAACCTAAGACCTAAAACCTTGGGGCTCTGCCCCAAACCCCGCTGGGGACTTCGCCCCCAGACCCCTTTTTAAAGGGCGGCGAGTGCGGTGACTTTAATGTGGCAAATATCAATGTTCGCGAATATAACTCGAAAATCCTTAACCTGTTGACATTGGTATAACAATAATAGAGGGGGAGGGGGATAGTTTTGGACACTGCAAACTTTGATAAGTTGCAGGAAGAAAAGCGCCATTCAATTATCAAGGCCGGTATATTGTGCTTCGGACGGAACGGATATAAAAAAGCGTCCATAGCCGATATAGCGGCGGAAGCAGGCGTATCAAAAGCGGCGATTTTTCATTATTTCGAGGCAAAGAAGAACATTTACCTTTATTTGTACAGCTACGCTTTTAATGAATTGCTCGCCGGGCAAACCGAGGGTACGGATGATTTTTTTGAATGTTTGGAAATAGAAATCCAAAACAGAGTAAGACTCAACGCAAAGTATCCTGGAATGTATGAATTTCTGCTTTTGCAAACGCGGAAAAAAGATTATGAGAACATTGAAGAATTGAGCGGATTGGAAAGCGAAATAATTGAGCGCAGCAGGGCAATCCTCTTTGGCAAGGTGGATTGGAGCCGATTTCAAGAAGGCTGTAACCGAGAAACGATTTTGAATATGGCGACGTGGATAATCACGGGCTGCCTGTCGCAATTTTCCGAAGCCTTGGCCGCGGCGGAGGTTTATTCGGAAGTGAAACGATATGCGGCAATCTTAAAAAAGGCGTTATATAAGCCTGAATATCTATGAATTTCGATTAAGGCGTGTCTGAAAATTCCTTAGAGCGCGAAATTTCGAATGAAACCGCTGCAATTTCGCGCTGCGTCGAGCAAGCTCGACTATCGGAATCCAGTTTTCAAACACGTCCTAGAAAGAGGCGGCGAGCAATATGCAATACAGGACAATGCCAAATTCCGGCGAGAAGTTATCGGTCTTGGGGTTTGGATGTATGAGGCTTCCAGCCCCTGGAGGCCGCAAAGTTACAATTTTTTCATCCATTGACAATGAAAGGGCCGCAAAACAGGTAAGATACGCAATCGACAACGGCGTAAACTACCTTGACACGGCGTACCCCTATCACGCGGGGGTCTCCGAGAGTTTTCTCGGTGAATATGTGCTGAAAGACGGGTACAGGGAAAGGGTCAATATAGCGACAAAACTTCCCTGTATGTTGATTAATAATAAAGACAGCATGGCGGAAATTTTTAACAAACAGCTGCAAAATCTTCAGGTAGAATATATCGACTACTACTTGCTTCACAGCTTGACAGGGGATTCATGGGATAAAATGGTCTCGTTAGGCATTATTGATTTCATGGATAAAATCAGAAAACAGGGTAAGGTACGCCACATGGGGTTTTCCTTTCACGACTCAAAAGAGGAATTTATAAGGATTATAGACGCTTATGACTGGGAGTTTGCGCAGGTTCAGTGCAATATTCTGGACGAACACGCCCAGGCGGGTATCGAAGGGATTAGATACGCACACGGTAAAGGGCTTGGGATTATTGTGATGGAACCGCTGCGCGGCGGCGCGCTGGCCGGAAAGATACCGGGCGAAGCGCAAAAAATATACGATGGCGCGCAGGTAAAACGAAGCCCTGCTGATTGGGCCTTACGGTGGGTGTGGAATTATCCTGAAATCACAGTGGTATTATCGGGAATGAACGATGAGGACAATATTAAGGAAAACATCAGGGCAGCGTCGGACGCCACGCCGAACAGCCTCACCGATAATGAATTGGCCATTATCGACAATTTCAGAAAAGCCTACTTAAAATCAATGCAAGTCGGATGTACGGGTTGCGCGTACTGTATGCCATGTCCGGCGGGCATTAATATCCCGTCGTCGTTTTTGAACCTGAATAACTATCATATGTCCTCAAAACTTGAGCCGCGGATGATGCATATGCTGAATTCCTGTATAAAAACAAAGGATGGAAGACCCCATTGGACAAACACCTGCTTGAATTGCGGGCAATGCGAAAAGAAATGCCCGCAGGGAATTGAAATACGCAAAGCCTTCAAGCTTGTACGAAAAGATTTGGAAGGGCCGATTACAAAAGCGGTCGCGAATATAGGAAGAATCTTTATGAACAGGAGGAAAAGCAGATGACTATATTTTATTTCACTTCGACCGGGAACAGTTTATCCGTGGCAAAGCGCATTGGCGGGAACCTGATTTCCATTCCGCAGATCATTGACGATGCGGAAACCCATTACAAAGACGATGTGATCGGCGTGCTCTTTCCGATATACAGCCTTGCCGCGCCCCGTATGGTACGCCGTTTTTTGGAGAAGGTGAAGTTGGAAGCGGATTATACTTTTGCCGTCGGCACATACGGCAATG
>JAISYE010000004.1 GCA_031297485.1 Clostridiales bacterium | reverse complement strand
ACAAATGGCTGAATAAAGCCATTTTCACCTTATCAGCACTGAAATTAGCGCGAAAAATAAATTTTGTTTGACATTTTTCGCACTAATTTTGCCTTAAATGCAGCTATTTTGGCACTCTCGTAAAATTTACCTTTCAGAGCTGAAACTTGGGAACTTGGGAGATTAGGTTGACAATTTAACAGCCGTCTTGTATTATTCGCTATATAGTATTTAAGACGTGTTTGAAAATTCCTTAAAGTGTGAAATTTCGAATAAAACCGTTGCGATTTCGCACTGGAATCCAGTTTCAAACACGTCCTAGGAGACATGCATATGGCGTTAATAAGTTGTCCAAATTGTTCAGAAGATATAAGCGATAGTTTTGTCGAATGCCCATTTTGCCAGTATGAGTTGGTCGCGCGGGCGGAGGCGGCTGGTTTGGGCGCGCGGGCAGGGTTGGGCGGTCATGCGAGGCCGGACCGGCGCGCTGGTTTAAGCGGGCGGGTGGAGCCAAGTATACGCCCCGCTTTAAGCGTAGTTGGCCGCGAGACGGCACCGGACACAGCTGGCAAGGAGAACAGCAGCCCGTCAGCCGCAATTGACTGGTACGCTTTGATGATGCGCCCATACACCTGGTGGCTTACCCTGTCGCTGCTTTCATTTATTGTTGCGGCCTTTATTTACCTGTATGCCAAAAGTGTTTATGGCAATGACGAAAATATGCGGTACGCAATGCGTTTCGCGGTTGCGGGCGGTTTCTTTGCCGTACTTTATTATTTGGCAAGAATATTTGAACGTGTGGAAAGGATTTGTGTGTATCTAAGAAAAAATAAATAATACATCAAGTAGTGACGAATTAACTATAAATGAGCGTTTTCAGAAAAATAGCTAACATACGGCAAGAAGTAAATGTAATATATACAAATTAATAGTATATATTACAGACAGGATAATGCAACAAGTATATTTTTAAGAAATACACCGACTTGTTACAGGTGTCAATTTTGTATATTGTTACTAATGGCGCTCATTTATAGGAATTGATTAAATACCAAACTTTTCCATAGGAAGTGCGAACGCTTCACCGTATTTCCAGAAAAGTTTGGTAACTTATACTTTCATCATTCCTAAGTAAGGACAAGGTAATTTATGCTTAAAAGATTTATGTTCGCCGCGGTTGTGCTGGCTTTGATTTTTTCGCCGGCAGGCGCGGCACGCTCCTTTGATATTGGCGTGATAGACCTGCTCGTGGTGGAAGGCAGTAACGAAGAGAGGACGTACATCGAAGGGATACTTACAATTATATCCAACGGTACATACAGGGTTACAAGCGGGGGAGTTCAAACAAGCAACAGGATAGTTGTTGCGGTCAATGTGATTGCGACGGTTATTCTGGATAACGTGAATATTCTTACGACTGCTAATTACAGTCCGCTGACGCTTAATAGCGGCGCGAACGTGACCATTGTGTTAAACGGGGATAATTTTTTGCTTGCGCAGTCTACCAGCACTCGCCCGGGAATAAATATAGCGGAGGCGGCCCTTATTATTGAGGGCGGCGGCAGTTTAACGGCGCGGGGCGGGGAAAAGGGCGGCGCGGGCATCGGCGGGGGTCAGAACGGAGGATGCGGCTCGCTTACTATAAACAGCGGAAGAGTGGAAGCCATAGGCGGTTCAAAGGCAGCCGGAATAGGCGGCGGGGAAGTTAATGTGGAGGTTGGTTACGGCGCGGGCGCAAATGCGGTTACAATAAACGGCGGCACGGTTATCGCAGTTGGCGGGACCGGAGGGGCCGGAATAGGCGGAGGAGCGCTTAAAACCGAATACGATTACGGTAAGGGCAGTTTTTCCGTAAGAATAAACGGCGGAACAGTTACGGCCACAGCCGGCAATAACGCAAAAGACATAGAGATATGGGGCTTGAGTGAGGATTCTTTAATAGATGGTGACGCCGTTGTTTTTTTCTCAGACGTAGTGGATGAGATTGTAAAAATAAAGGGCATAGTGTTTGAGGGCAATGTAGGCTGCGTATATGGCAGTGTGAACATAACTCAGGATATGGTGATAGACGAGGGCTATACGTTAATAATACCGGAAGGCAGCGAGCTTATAATTGCGGATGGTGTAACGATTGAAAATAATGGGACTATAAAGGTATTTGGAATAATTCGCGGGAATGTGACAGGCAATCCGCCTGTGCCAACACCAAGCCCGACACCGGAGCCAACGGCAACGCCAAGCCCGACACCGAATCCTACAGCAACGCCAAGCCCGACGCCGGGGCCAACAGCAACGCCAAGCCCGACACCGAATCCTACAGCAACGCCAAGCCCGACGCCGGGGCCAACGGCAACACCAAGCCCGACACCGAATCCTACAGCAACACCAAGCCCGACGCCGAATCCTACAGCAACACCAAGCCCGACACCGAATCCTACAGCAACGCCAAGCCCGACACCGAATCCTACAGCAACGCCAAGCCCGACGCCGGGGCCAACGGCAACGCCAAGCCCGACACCGAATCCTACAGCAACGCCAAGCCCGACGCCGGGGCCAACGGCAACACCAAGCCCGACACCGGGGCCAACAGCAACACCAAGCCCGACACCGGGGCCAACGGCAACGCCAAGCCCGACACCGGGGCCAACGGCAACGCCAAGCCCGACACTGGAGCCAACAGCAACACCAAGCCCGACACCGGGGCCAACAGCAACACCAAGCCCTAAGCCGGAACAGCCGCCGCCAACGCTGCGTCCAAATCCAACGGCAAGCATGGCGCCAGCAGCAACGCAGATTCCAGAGGCAGCCGCTAGCCTGCCACTGCCGCAGGCGGAAGCCGAAGCCCTGGCGGTGGATATTCCGCAAAGCGCGGAATTATTTTTAACAAGTATAATTGAGGATAAAGAGTTTACGGACGTAAACGCGGCAGACTGGTTTTATGATGACGTGCATTATGTGTATACGCATGGAATCTTCACCGGAACAGGAGATGAAACTTTCGGGCCTGACGAGCCGATGACCAGAGGAATGTTTGTGGCCGTGCTGGGGCGGTTGTCCGGCATAGACCCTGCGCAATATGATTCCGGCGTGTTTTCGGATGTGGATAAGTCGCGTTATTACGCAGTCTATGCGGAATGGGCGCGGCGCAATGGTATAGTAACAGGAATAGGGCACGGCGTTTTTGCCCCTGACGCGGAAATAACGCGAGAGGATATCGCGGTGGTATTAAAACGGTTCTGCGGCTATAAAAATATAGATTTGCCGGCTGTGCGCCCAGGCGTGCGTTTCTCTGACTCCGGCAGCATATCGGATTATGCCCGCGAAGCGGTAGATGCGTTATTTCGCGCGGGCATTATAAACGGAAAGGGGAACGGATACTTTGACCCAGCCAGCGACGCGACACGCGCGGAAGTCTCGGCGACGCTGCGGAGATTGATTCAGGCGGCGCGGGCTGTGGCGGTACACGAGAACCACGTAGGCGCGAACTGACGGGCGTTTCTCCGTCAAGAAAAAAATAGTCTTTGTTGATAGCGATGTTTCCGCAGGCCCCGGGGTTTTAGAACTTGTGTTCATAAAGCCTTGGGGCCGTTGCTTTTAAGATTGTTTTTTGCTCCCCGTTCTGCTAATATAAACTCATGTGGGCTTGCGCTCATAAAAAAACAAAGGGGTGAAAACATAGAAATGAACCAAATCGTAAAAAAGATGGTTTTGCCGGGTGAGCTGCGGACCATCTTAACCGAGTGCAAGGGAGAAATAATATTGCCAAAGAGCAGGGAGCACCTTATCGAGCTGGCCCTCGGGGGCACAGGGAGTTCTGATTCCAGCGGAAACATGACCTGCGACGTTTCCTATGAGGTGCCTGGCAAGGGCCTGGTGCGGGAAGCATACGTGGCGATGTGCAAGAACGGCGTTGTGGCGAACTTTGACGATATAACCATGCGCCGGCGCGACCCGAACAGCATGGTTATAGCGGACGACTTGCCTACAGACAAACCCACCCACGAAGAGCGGTTCGGCACAAAATTTGACAGTATCCGTACAGAGACCTTTGAATGGTTAAAGGACTTCGGAGACTTGATCTTGATGCCGTTTGTGGCAGGCAGTTACAGCGCGGGCGCGGGGTATCCCTCACTGCTGCTGGCGCCGGCTAACGCGGGCTTTTTCGCCTTGGCCCTGGCGGACTTGCAGGGCTTTATCCCTCTTGAGAAAGTGCCTAATTACTTTAAACCAAGAGCGGTTGTATATGTGGCGCCTCCCTTCAGACATATTCACTATGAAGGGCAGCAGGTAGTTGTACACAACAGGTTGTTCGATATGCACGAGGTGTTCTCCTTTAACCTGTATCCGGGGCCAAGCGCGAAAAAAGGCATTTACGGCGTGCTGCTTGATATCGGCGAGCAGGAAAAATGGGTAACATTACACGCTTCTACAGTCACAATAGTTACGCCCTACGAACTCACCGTCACAATAATGCATGAAGGCGCCAGCGGCGGCGGGAAAAGTGAAATGCTGGAAGCCTTTCACAGGCAGTCTGACGGTCGAATGCTGTTGGGGGAAAATATTGTAAGCGATGAAAAGTATATTATAACAATGGCGGACACATCCACTCTGCACCCAGTGACAGACGACATGGCAGTGGCGCATCCCTCAATTCAGAACGACAGCCGCAAGCTGGTTGTGGCGGACGCCGAGGACGGATGGTTTTTACGGGTGAATCACATAACCCGTTACGGTACTGAGCCTGAAACAGAACGTCAGACAATACACCCTGACAAACCGCTGGTTTTTTTGAATATGGACGCCATACCAGGCACAACTTGCCTGATTTGGGAGCCGATAATGGATTCCCCGGGCGTGCCGTGCCCCAATCCCCGGGTAATTATGCCGCGCCAGTCCATAGCAAACCATGTGGACGGCGTGGTAGAGATAGACGTGCGCAGCTTTGGCATACGCACGCCGCCAACCACCCGCGAGAAACCCAGTTACGGCATAGTTGGGCTGTTCCATGTGCTGCCGCCGGCGCTGGCGTGGATTTGGCGGCTGGTAGCGCCGCGCGGGTTTGCCAATCCCAGCGTTATTGACACCGGAGGCATGAAGAGCGAGGGCGTGGGTTCCTATTGGCCCTTTGCTACGGGCAAGAAAATAGACCAGGCCAATCTGCTCCTTAACCAAATTTTGAAAACTCCTGGAACGCGCTATGTGCTGATACCAAACCAGTATATCGGCGCCTGGAAAGTGGGGTTTGCCGGTCAGTGGGTAACCCGGGAGTATCTGTCCCGGCGCGGGGGCGCGAAATTCCGGCCGGCGGTGCTGGTAGAGTCCCGCTGCCCGCTGCTGGGTTACGCTCTTAATTCTATTAAAATAGACGGCACTGAAATCCGCAAGAGCTTTCTGCAAGTAAATCTTCAGCCAGAAGTGGGCAACGAGGGTTATGACGTTGGAGCGGGAATTTTAACTAATTTCTTTAAAGGCGAGCTGGAAGCCTATATGGCTTGGGAATTGGACGACCTGGGCCGAAAGATAATTGAGGCATGTCTTGAGGGCGCTACGGTGAAGGATTACAGCGATTTGATCCCAATGGTGCGATAAGTTCATATTAGCAGGTGAAAAGAACAGGAAGTCTCCTCTGTGAGGAGGCTTTCTTGATATGATGATTCTATCTTCGCCCGCGCAAAATTTAATATCGTATGTAAGGCTGTTTAGCCGCCCATGCGCTATACCTGGAAATTTTGTGCTGAACCCTGCAAGAAACGATACAAGCTTAAATAAAAAAAACGTATTTTGTTGAACATACAAATAAAATCTGCTACACTTTATATCGTAAAAAATTTATACAGGAGTGATTTTTAATGAATTTGCAAGTACCAAATGGAAACGACGCAACGCGCAGCGCCAACCGCTCGCGCAGCGTAGCGCCCTGCAGCGGGCTTTGCACCCGCTGTGTGGACGGCTGCCGCGGCAACTGTGAAATATTCCGCGCGACATTCCGCGGGCGCGAGCTTATCTATCCGGGACCTTTCGGCGACGTGACCGCCGGCGGCGATAAGGATTATCCCGTGGACTATTCGCACCTGAACATACAGGGGTATGCGTTAGGGGCGAAGGGCCTGCCGGAAGGCAAGGCGGCAGGGCCGGACACAGCCATATTCCCGGAGGTAAACACAGAAACATCCTATGGCTGGGATAAAAAGGTAACAATGTCAGCGCCGATTTTCACAGGAGCACTTGGTTCTACTGAAATAGCGCGTAAAAATTGGGAACATTTTGCGGTAGGCGCGGCCATATCGGGGGTAACTATAGTCTGCGGCGAGAACGTGTGCGGCATAGACCCTGGTTTGGAACTGGACGCTAACAACAAGGTGCGGCACGCGCCCGATATGGACCGGCGCATAGAGGCGTACCGCCGTTATTACAACGGAAAGGGCGAAATATTGATTCAAATGAACGTGGAGGATACACGACTGGGCGTCGCCGAATATATAATCGACCGGCACGGTATCGACACAATCGAGTTGAAGTGGGGCCAAGGCGCGAAATGTATTGGCGGGGAAATAAAGGTGAAAAGCCTGGAGCGTGCGCTGGAACTGCAGCGGCGGGGCTATATTGTAACGCCGGACCCGGCGGACCCTGTTGTTAAGAAATCCTTTGAAAGCGGCGCGCTTACGGAGTTCGAGCGTCACAGCAGGCTTGGCTTTATAAGTGAGGAGGGCTTTTACGAGGAAACAGAACGTCTGCGCAAGCTGGGATATAAGCGCATAACGCTTAAAACAGGGGCTTACGGCGCAAGGGAGCTGGCAATGGCGCTTAAGTGGTCCTCCAAGGCGAAAATCGACCTGCTGACCATCGACGGAGCGCCGGGCGGCACAGGAATGAGCCCCTGGCGCATGATGGAGGAATGGGGATATCCCAGCCTGTACCTGCACAGCCTGGCCTATAAGTTTGCCAAGGTGCTGGCGGACCAGGGCGATCGCGTGCCGGATTTGGCGTTTGCAGGCGGATTTTCATCCGAGGACGGGGTATTCAAGGCTCTGGCGCTAGGCGCTCCCTTTACCAAGGCCGTGTGCATGGGCCGCGCGCTGATGATACCAGGCATGGTCGGGAAGAATATCGGCGAATGGCTTAAGGGTAACGACCTGCCCAAAACTGTCAGCGAGTTTGGGGACACGCCTGAGAAGATTTTTGTATGCTACGAACGCGTAAAGGACATTGTAGGAAGCGAGGAAATTAAGAACATACCCCTGGGCGCCATTGGCGTGTACAGTTACGCCGACAAAATACGCGTGGGCCTGCAGCAACTGATGGCTGGAGCGCGCTGCTTCAACCTCGGCGCCATAACCAGGGGCGAGTTAATCTCCCTTACCCGCGAATGCGCGGACGTAACAGGCATACCTTATCTTATGGAAGCCGGATACGATGAGGCTATTGAAATATTAAAGAAGTAGCAGAGGAGGTTTAAATATGACAAACATCCCAACGGTACGGGCGGGAATAGTGGCCGTAAGCCGCGACTGTTTTCCCAAAACCCTGTCCGCCGAGCGCTGCGGTGCGGTTTTGGCCGAAGCGGGGAAACTGGGGGTCGAGCTGTACAAGGCGTCTTTAATAGTAGAAAATGAGAACGACGTGCGACAGACCCTTGCGGAACTCAGGGAACAGGAAATAAACGCCCTGGTGGTTTATTTGGGCAACTTCGGGCCGGAAGGACCGGAAACTTTGCTGGCCCAGAAATTCGGCGGGCCGGTGATGTTCATCGCGGCAGCGGAGGAAACCGGCAAGAACTTAATCGACGGCAGGGGAGACGCATATTGCGGTATGCTGAACGCGTCCTACAATATCGGGCTGCGCGGGCTTAAAGCCTATATACCTGAAAATCCTGTGGGAACCGCCGCCGAATGCGCGCAAATGATCGAGGGCTTCTTAGACATTGCCCGTGTAAAGATCGGCATATCACGGCTTAAAATTATCACCTTTGGACCACGGCCATATGATTTTCTGGCATGTAACGCGCCGATTAAGCCGTTGTTCGACTTAGGCGTTGAGATTCAGGAGAATTCCGAACTGGACCTGTTCGCTTCTTATAACGCCCACGCCAATGACCCGCGTATCGGGAAAGTCGAGACCGCTATGGCGGAGGAACTTGGCGCGGGTAACAAGCACCCTGGAGTTTTAAAGCGCCTGGCCCAATATGAGATTACCTTGCTGGATTGGGCCGCGGCTAACGCTGGAGCCAGTGAACACTATGTTTTTGCCAATAAATGTTGGCCCGCCTTCCAGACACAGTTTGGGTTTGTGCCGTGCTATGTTAATTCCCGCCTGGCTTCGCGCGGTATGCCCGTGGCCTGCGAAACGGACATCTATGGCGCGCTAAGCGAATATATAATAACTTTGGCGACCTGTATGCCACCGACCCTGCTGGACATAAACAACACCGTGCCGGCGGACATGTTTGCGGAAAACGCGAAAATAACGGACGGTTATAAACCCACGGACCTGTTCATGGGCTTCCATTGCGGGAACACTCCCAGCTGTCACGTGGAAAACGGCGAAATGAGGCACCAGCTTATCATGAAGCGGTCGCTGGAGCCGGAAGGCGAGCCGGACATTACCCGCGGCACTTTTGAGGGCACCCTTAAGGCCGGCGCAATAACCCTGTTCCGTTTACAAGCCACGGCAGGCGGCCAGCTGCGCAGCTATATAGCGGAAGGCGAAACGCTGCCCATAAATCCCGCGTCTTTCGGCGGCATAGGCGTTGTGGCGGTCAAGGAAATGGCGCGTTTTTACCGCCATGTACTTATCGCCAAGAATTATCCGCATCACGCGGGCGTGGCGTTTAAACACGCCGGAGCGGCGCTGTTTGAGGCCATGAAATTGCTGGGCGTTGAGGATATCGCTTACAACCAGCCCGCGCATCTGCCATATTCCACAGAAAACCCTTTTTACGGCGTGAGTGAGTAATGTTGAGTCTTTCAAGATTTGTATGAGACCAGGGTGCGCGACTCTTGCTATTATAACGATATGAACCTTGAAAGCTGCATATTAGGCAAATCATATTGAGTACGATGTTTCAATTCACATTATAACGATATGAACCTTAAAAACTGCATATTAGGTGAATATGTAAGGCGTTAGGGTTATATTGTCATCTGCGCTCACACTGGATGTGGATTGAAACGACGTTTCGGAATGACTGGCGTCTGGCGCATATTGTATTCATCGTGCGAACAGGAAGCTAACATGATTTGCTGAACCTTTCGCACTGGTTAATGTGCTTTTTATGATGTGAAATGATGTAAGAATAAGTAGATGACAAAGATTTTACGTTAGATTTAAAGCTGCATTTGTGCATAACACCAGATGGTATTTGCATGGCGGATGCTTTTTTGTGCTACTTTGCGGTCGCGCCCCACATGGGGCGCGACCTTGCCGTATTGATGCAGCAGCGTATATGTAGCGTAATTATCGTCGCGCCCCACATGGGTCGCGCCCCACATGGGGAGCTCCCCTCTGGGCGGCGACTCACATACGTTAGGTCGCGCCCCA
>JAISYE010000003.1 GCA_031297485.1 Clostridiales bacterium | reverse complement strand
CGAGTGATCAGCAATACCTTACTTGTCCTATCTAACACATGCTCAATAAATCCGGTTTTATCAATGTATAATGCTCCTTTTGTGATAAATTCCTCAAAAAATGAAGAACCTCTCTCAATATAAGAAGGATCCCCATGTATTAAATTCACAAAACAACCTCCTTAATTTTTTTATCTCCTCATAATCCGCCAGTTTTATCCCAGTTCTAGGACGTGTTTGAAAACTAGATTCCAGCGCGAAGCGTCGAGCAAGCTCGACTATCATTGCAACGGTTTCATTAGAAATTTCGCGCTTTAAGGAATTTTCAAACACGCCTTAAAGATTTGCCCTTTATGCCCCTAAGGCTTCCAGCATTTTTACGGTATTCATCAGGGGTACAGGCATACTCTTTCGTGAACAATTTATACAGATGTATTCGATTGACAAACCCCAATTGTCCGCATATAACATCCACGGGAATACTTGTTGTAATGAGCAGTGACGCCATTTGACGGATACAAACCATGCGGCTGTATTCCGGTATCGTATAACCATAATGTTTCTTAAATACTTGGTTTATATATTCACCATTATATTGCAGTTTTGGGCAATCTCATCCTTTGATGTCCTGCGCAGGTTTTTATCTATTATCTGTTTCGCTGAAAACGCAAGAGAGAAGCCCTCATCCATGCCCAAATCTATATACTCAATTGAATACAGTTTTGAATTCGTAATGGTACAGAAAAAACGATATAATAACCCGCGTACAAAGAAGTGATAACCCGGCTTTTTACCCTCAAATTCCTCCCGAATATTCTCAATGACGGATAATATGCCTGGCAGACTATCGTTGTTTGAACCCGCGGCGATAATGTAGTCTTTATTTTGATAAAGCGGTACATCCATGCCTTTGTCAAACAACTTCGCGATTAAGCGTGGAAGGCCCGTTCCCTCATCTTTTGGCCAGTTTTTTATGTATTCGGGCGTTATCGTGATATAAAAAACTTTTTGGCCAGTCTTGAAGTGTTCTGCGTGTTGTGTTGAACGGTTTAAGACGCAAACATCGCCTTCGTTCAACTGGCAAAGCCGTGATTCGATCTGCATCTCCACAATTCCCACGGCCGCAATAATAATTTCATAGTAGTCGTGTTTGTGCAGTTTGCTAATAAAGGGAGGGGATTGCTCGTTAGCGGTAAAATCAAAAGAAAGCGTTGGCCGGCAGCTTAGAGCGGTTCTATGTCCCCTCCCTTTGTCAAAAAACGTTAATTCCTGCAGTTCTACTGGTTTATCGCTTAAAATCACATTGGAAATTTTATCAATGAATATTCGCTTCTCATTAAAGAAGCCTGATACATTTTCTATATCAATATACTCTGTTGGCATATACCATTCCATTTCACACGTCCTCCTATGTGGATATGATACAAAATGATAATATTGTTGAAACCATGATACAATGATTCTGCTAATATGTCAATAAGTTCAGAAAGATTTTATCTGACAATTACATTTATAGGAGGTTCAGCTATGACAAAGAACACGGCGGGGAAACCCGGCTACCGCACGTCCAAATCAGAACGCGCCGGTTACTGGCTCTTTTTCTTAGGGCAAAACATTTTCTATGGGCTAGTCGCAATCAATATGCAGACGTTCTTTTCAGATGTTGGTATTACAGCGGCTTCCATTGCGGTAATTCTTCTTGTTACTAAATTATGGGACGCAGTGAATGACCCATTGCTTGGCGCTGTTATCGACAAAATCCGCTTCAAAAAAGGGCGTTTTATTCCATGGCTGCGCATTTCGCTGCCCGCAATAGTTTTGAGCAGCATAGTATTCTTTTTGCTACCCTCATCAGGGAGTCCAATACTAAAAATAATTTGGGCAACATTGGCATATATCGCATGGGATATGTCTTACACACTCTGCGACGTTCCAATATTCGTTTTGCCTACTTCTATGACTGACAATATTGAAGAGCGGGGTCAGATGCTTACTATGGGGCGCTTTTTTGCCATGATAGGCGTGATAGCCGCAAGTGTTGCTTTACCGGCCCTGCAGGCCCGCATAGGCTGGTTTGCGGTCGGGTTGGTTTTTACCGCGGCCGCCGCTCTTGTTATGCTCCCTCTTTTGTTCAGAGCAAAAGAACGTCAGATTGTCCGCCCTGAAGAATCCGTTTCTATCCGGCAAATGATTAAGTATGTAACAAAAAACAAGTATCTCCTTATTTTTTACCTTGCAATGTTCATAAGCGGTCTGATGTATTTCAGCCAATACATCCAAATCTACCTTGCCCGCTATTGCATCGGTAATCAGGACGCGGCGTCGGTGATAAGTATGATATCGATGATTCCTCTATTGATAGTTGGCGGATTCCTTCCGGCAATTATCAAGCGGATTGACAAATATCATCTCTATATTGTGTGCAATATTGCGGCCGCTATATTTGGAGTTGTTCTATTTTTTGTCGGATATTCTAACGTAACGCTGTTGTATGTTTTGTTTTTCCTTCAAGCAATATTTACCGGAGCCAATAATATTATCCTTTTTACATTTACACCTGATTGTTTGGAATACGGTACGTATCATACCGGAGAACGCGCGGAAGGTGTCGCGGCTTCTGTGCAGACTTTCTTTTCAAAACTTGTCGGGAGCGTCAGCGGACCCATTGCAATGGTGATTCTAGCAGGTTTTGGGTTTGTTTCCGGAGAAAACGCCGCGCAACCCCCTGAAATCGCCAACGTGATATGGCTGTTATATACCTTGCCGCCAGCTTGCGGAATCGGCATTGCCTTAATTCTATTGCGGTTTTACAAGCTGCGCGATAAAGACGTGCAAGTAATGGCGCGGTACAATAACGGAGAGATTACCAAGGAAGCGGCGGAAAACCAGCTTGCCGCGAAATACGGTCCCGCGGCGGAGCTGGTTAAGATGACTGTTACTCTGAACTGACCTAATTCCGAAAGGTCCCAAAATTTGAAAGGAGAAATTTACTATGGTTGTCAGATTCAATTATTTGTCTCAGGCTTTAATGCAACAAACTAATGTCACAATGATCCTTCCGTCATGGACATTGTTCGACGCCCCTAAGGGAAAGGCCGACAGTTACGTTCCAGGCGCGAAATTCCAAGTGCTCTATCTGTTTCACGGCGGTACAGGTGATGATTCCGATTATCTTAATTTTTCCAATATCGTCCGCTATGCCGATGAGCATAAAATAGCTGTTGTTATGCCTGCCGGATATAACTCAAGCTATATCAATCAACCGGACAATGTACTGCCATGGCCTGCGCGTTACTGGGATTATATTTTTAAGGAACTGCCCCGGGTGTGCGTGTCTATGTTCCCGATATCGACAAAGAGGGAGGACACTTTTGTTGGTGGTTTATCCATGGGCTCCATGGCGGCTACAAAATGGGCAATATACGGTGGTGAGCGCTGCCAAGCGGCTTTGGTCATGTCTGGAGGAGGTATGGACACAGCCTCAATAATGTCTGTAGTTGCTCAAAGCAGTGGAGACAGCGGATATACTGATTTTTCTGTAAACGAACAAAAAATGGCGGCACAAGGCATACGTTTTGCCGACCCTGATGACGAACTGTTCGTAACAGCCAAGAAAAACGCAAAAGAAGGCAAACCCTTGCCAAAATTTTTTATAACCTGCGGGGGAAATGATTTTATCCGCGTATTCGCTCACGCAAGCCGGGACTTGCTTACAGAGTACGGCTATGACGTGCTGTATGACGAAGTGCCAGGATACGCTCATGAGTGGGACTTTTGGGACTTATCCCTGCGTAAAGCGTTGGAGGAATGGTTCCCGATCCGTCACGATGTAATCCTGCCCGAAATGTAAATTCGCGAAGGTTGAAATTTGCCAGGGTTAGGGCGAAAACAGTCCGCCCTAACCCCTAGACCATCACTCTATGCCACGGAGAAATCAAAATACCTGTCCGGATATGGCTCGTTTTTTAATACATAGTGCCACCATTCGAAGCTGTAGGGTTCAAAGCCGCTCTTTTCCATAATGGAACGCAAACGTCCGCGGTTCTGCGCTTCCATACTTGTAATCCCTTTTGCGGCGTGGTGAGAACGTTCGTCCATAAAATCGAAGCCGCCGCCCATGGGAACAAGCGCGCCCGTATCCAAGCGGTAAAGCGTAAGGTCAACAGCGCTTCCGCGGCTGTGGCTTGATTGTGACGCCACATATCCTTTAGCGAGCATCTCGGCCCGCTCGATATTCGGGTAGTATCTTTCTTTTGTGAGGTTGTCTTCCGGCTGCCCGGCCCAACGCAGGAAGCAGTCTACCGCGCGTTTGGGCCGATACCCGTCCCATAACAGCAAACCGTACCCAAGGGCCGCCGCCTGCTTCTGCGCCTCCCGCAGCGCAAGGGCCGCGGCGTATGTCCCCGCTATGCGGTTGACCTCGTATCCATCTACCGGTTTCCCCGTAAAATTGTCCCAAGTGGCGTATTTGGCGTCCCAGCGGACACCGCGCAATATTTCATCTAAGAAAACAAATCCCTTTTCCATGCCTAACACCCCTTTAACGCTGATACAATCAGGCGGTCTATCAGTTCGGGAAACCCTATGCCCGCGGCGGCCATCATACGGGGATAACGGCTGTATGACGTGAACCCCGGCAGGGTATTGACTTCGTTAAGCACAACGCGGCCGTTGTCTTGTAAAAACATATCCACACGGGCAAGGCCTCTGCAGCCCAGGGCCTTATATATTTCTTTTGCCGTTTCCCGTATCCTTACCCGTCCCTCTGCCGGCAGGTCCGCGGGTATGGTTATAACCGCGTTTTCAGAGCCTTTCTCAGGCTCGGCCTCCTGATGAATGCGGAAGATACCGTGCCGCAGCCTGATTTGGTCCACCTCGCCGGCAATCAGCTCGGGACTGTTTCCCAGCAGGGCACAGCCGACCTCGCAGCCTAAAACAGCCTGCTCAATTAAGATTTTGCCGTCATATTTCCCTGCCGATTCGATGGCGGCGGCCAACCCCTCCGCGCTGTTGACTTTTGTCACGCCGTAAGAGGAACCTGAACGCGCCGGCTTGACAAAAACAGGATAGGTAAACGCGTCGCCCTGCGGTCTGTCCTCTTTATTGATAACCCAAAACTCGGGAGTGGCTATGCCGGCATCTTTCGCAACGAGGTAGGCCAGCGATTTGTCCATACAAACCGCGGAGCTTTGAATGTCGCAGCCCACGTAGGGGATGCCGGACAATTCCAGCAGACCTTGTATCGAGCCGTCTTCCCCCTGCTTGCCGTGCAAAACCGGAAACACCGCGTCAACGCGGCGGGTTTCATATCCGTGGTTTTTTTTGACAAGCAATCCGTGTGTGTGCTTATCCGGGGAGAGCACGGCTGAACAGCAATCCCCGCTTTCCCATTCCGCGCGCGGTTTTTCGCAGAGTTTCCAAACTCCGGCTCCGGGCGGGTGGTCGGGCCTGGATTTCGTGATTCCGATATACAGGGGTTCGTATTTTTCGGTGTCAATGTTGGCGGCAACCTCCATTGCGGATTTTACCGACACGTCATGCTCCTCCGAGCAGCCGCCAAAGAGGATTGCGACCTTAATTCTGTCCATGCGCCAGGCTCCTTTCAAAATTCAAACAGTTTTGGATTGTTTTTTCAACGATGTCACGCAGCGCCTGTTCGGTATAGTACGCCGTATGCGGCGTGATTATCACGTTCGGCATCCCTTGAAGTTTCAGCAGCAATTGGTTATCAATCGGTTTTTGTGAGCAATCGAAATAGAATATGCCTTCCTCCCCTTCCAGCACATCCAACGCGGCGCCGCCCAGTTTCCCGTTTTCCAACGCCTTAACCAGCGCGCCGGTATCTATAAGCGCGCCGCGCCCTGTATTGATAATAAACGCGCCCCGCTTCATACGCCTTATTTGCTCGCGGTCGATAATGTGCCGCGTATCCGCGTTGAGCGGAACATGAAGCGTAAGAATATCGCTGTTTCTCAGCAAAGTGTCAAAGGGAACATAGTTTGCCTCTGTCCTTTTGGGGGCGGAACTTCCGGCGGGACCGGAGCTTCCGGCGGGGCGGAGGTCATAGGCCAGAACACGGCATCCGAACCCCCGCAGCCGCTGGATAACCGCTCCGCCTATATGGCCGGTTCCCAGCACACCGACTGTCATGTCGCGCAGCGCTCCGCCGCGGACTCTGTTCAGCCTGAAATCGCGCCTTTCCACAGAACGCACAATGGACTTCGCGTTGCGTATCGCCATAAGCATCAGCATTATGGTATAATCAGCGACGCTGTCCGGCGGATAGGCCACATTGCCCACAGCGACACCCATTTTCGCGGCGGCGGCTGTATCTATATGATTGCAGCCGACGCTTCGGGTAGAGATATATTTCACTCCGGCGTTCTTAAGCGCAAGAATAATGGGCTCGGAAACCTCGGATTTATGGCTCACACTAATACATTGGTTGCGGGGGCCGGACAGGGCGTTGGCTTCCGACACCGCGGCGCTTGTTATCGCGGGTATAACGCCAAAGCGCGGCGAAAGCGCGCGGAACGCCTCAGCCTCGTCCTGCTCGCAGCCATAAACGGTAATGCCGATCTTGTTCATAACGCGGCTTGTCATCTCCTTTTCCGGCGGAACAAAAAAACTCGTTCTTATGGGGTTGAGTCTAACCCATAAGAACGAGCCGTTTTTTAATATTGGATTGTTAATTTCCTAAGGAAAAGTAGAGATAAACTTGAAATTTTCTTAAAGATCAAGGATGTATACCCATGGGCGCGAACTTAAGGAATGAGAAAGGTCAAAACCTTAAAACCTTGGGGCCAACGAACAAACCATCGTTAGGCCCCAAACCCCGCTGGGGATTTCATCCCCGATAGTCGAGCTTGCTCGACGCAGACCCCTTATTAAAAGCGGCGGGCACAGCGCTTTTGATGCAGGTACAGCCTTTTTAAGGATAGTCGAGCTTGCTCGACGCAAAAGAGCCTTGTTATTTTTTTCTTAAGTTCGCGCTTATGGGACTTCGACCCCGGTAGTCGAGCTTGCTCGACGCAGACCCCTTCTTAAATGCGGAGCGTTCTTATGCAGGGCGCGGCGTGTGTAGGCACGGGCGACGCGCTCCACATAAAAATCGTCATCCTACACGCGCAGCGCTTTTACGCAGGACGCAACTTTCCGATAAAACGAGTTGTTTGCTTTTTTCTTGAGTTCGCGCCCATGGGGCGCAAACCCCAACTGGAGGCGGCGTTCATGGCAAAACATTTGACAAACCGTCTTCTGACGAATATAATAACACTTGATCAAGGGATCGATTAAAGGAGTATCTGTTTTGCGCGAGGCGTCAATATGAACGGTTATCTTAAATCGGACGAAGCGGAGGCGCGTTGGAATATCACCGAACGGCAGACGCAATATCAGCGCGGGAGCGGCATGGGTGACGGCGCGGGGAAATCCGTAACCACACGGACAACCCCGGAGGACGCGATAAAACCAGCGCGGACGGGCAAGCTGAAGCCACCGCAAACCGAGAAAGGGAATGTGACGGCACCATGAAAAACATCTTCCGGCAAATCATACGGACATATTTGGACCCGGCGCTGGATTTGCGCGTCCGGCTGTTCAACGTGCTTGCCATCGGCGGCACCGCGATCAGCCTCGTTATAGCCGGACTTGGCGCGCTGAACAACAGCGGCGTATGGAACATAGTTTTCAACCTGATTGTCGCGGCGCTGTCTTTTATGCTGCTTACATACTCGCGTATGACGGGGCGCTATCAGGTCTGTTACATCGTGACGATCATAGGCATTTTTACAGGTCTCTTTCCCGTGCTGTTCTTTTCGGCGGGAGGCTACCACAGCGGAATGCCGTCATTCTTCGTTTTCGCGGTAGCATTCACGATTTTTATGCTCGAAGGCAAAAAGGCGGTGTTTTTTTCCGCCGGCGAACTCTTGCTTTATGTCGTGATCTGCCTCGCCGCCTACCACCGGCCGGATTACGTAAGGCACTTTTTGACGGAACAGGAAATCCTGACGGATATCATCATCGGCTTTACATCGGTAAGCGTGATTATCGGCGTCTGCCTGTACATACACTTCCGACTGTACAACGAACAGCAGAAAAAGCTGGACGAGCAGAACGACATGCTCACAAGGACGAACCGCGCGAAAACGGAGTTTCTCTCCAATGCTTCCCATGAAATGCGGACTCCGCTCACAGTCATTTCAGTCAATGTGCAAACTGTTTTGGATATTTTGGAGGACATTGACGCCCTGGATTCGGACGCGGAGGGCCTTCTTGAAAACGCGCAGGAGGAGATCATGCGTTTGGCGCGAATGGTCGGGGGGATGCTGACGCTCGCGTCAATGAGCGAGAGTACTGACAGGCAGACCCTTGACCTGTCCTCATTGCTGACAAGCGGCGCCGAAATGCTGCGGCTTCATCTCCGAAAGCGAGGCAACACGCTGATTACTGAGATTGAGCCCGATCTGCGCGTATTCGGCAACGCTGACCTGCTGGCGCAGGTAACGTCGAATCTGCTGACAAACGCCGGAACGCACACCGAAAACGGGACAATAACGCTCAAAACCGCGAGGAAAGGAAGCGAAATCACCGTGACGGTCAGCGACACGGGTTCGGGCATCGCGCGGGAGCTTTTGCCTCACGTTTTTGAGCGCGGCGTGTCAACCGGCGGCACGGGCTTTGGGCTGTACCTTTGTAAGACCGTGGTAGAATCCCACGGCGGCGTGATTTGGATCGACAGCGAACCTGGCAAAGGCACGGCCGCGGCCTATTCCCTGCCTGCCTATGAAGGGCAGTTTGGAGGGTACGGCAATGAATGAGCTGATACTTCTGGTCGAGGACAACGAGCAGATTCTGCGCGGAAACGAGCGGATGCTCAGACGGCGCGGGTATGCGGTGAAGTCCGCGCTTGACCTCGCCGGCGCGCGCGCCGCTATTGCCGAGCGCAGGCCGGCCGCGATTATACTTGACATTATGCTTCCGGACGGCAGCGGCCTGGATTTCATAGGAGAGCTTCGTAACAGCGAAAATTCCGGCATACCCGTCCTGCTCCTGACAGGGCTGTCCACACAGGACGACATCGTGCGCGGGCTGACCGAAGGCGGCGACGACTACCTTACCAAGCCCTACGATTTCCCAGTCTTGCTGGCGCGGGTGGAGGCGCTTATGCGCCGGGCGGCGCGAGTGCCGGAGAAAATTGTCAAAGACCGCCTGACCTTGGACGTTGCGGCCGGCGTGGCTCTGCTGGACGGCAAGGACTTGCTGCTGGCCCAGAAGGAGTTCGCGCTGCTGCTCATCTTCCTTCAAAACGAGGAACGCTACATAAACGGGGATTACCTCTGCGAGAAGGTTTGGAAAGCGCCCATGGAGGGCGACAGCGACGCGCTGAAAAGCGCCGTCAAGCGCCTGCGGGCGAAAATCAGGGGCAGCGGCTGGCATATCGGCTGGTCGCGTGGCGAAGGGTACGCCCTGGAAAGGGAATGAAAATAGGAACAGAGGCGAGAGAGGCAACTTTGACACTCTCGCCTCTGTTTATTTTGCGGAATGTTAAGGCGTGTTTGAAAATTCCTTAAAGCGCGAAATTTCGAATAAAATCGCTCCAATTTTGCGCTGGAATCTAGTTTTCAAACACGTCCTAGAATGATGGCTAGGGCGTGTATCCGTTTATAAATCATAGTAGGGATGGACCAACGGACAAATCACCGCAACGGACAACCCACCGTTAGGGTTCGCCCGCAGCTCCGCGGTATTTGCGGTTAAAACTATCGGCCAAAAACATTTATTTCTCCTTTAAAATATTGCTGGATACACCACTAAGGCGTGTTTGAAAACTCCTTAAAATATAAAATCTCGACTGAAAATCGCTCCAATTTCGCGCTGGAATCTAGTTTTCAAACAGGCCCTAACCAGTCCGTCAAAGAAGAACTTTAGCGTAAAAAACATTTTGTCGTTTGCTATCCGCCCGCAAACAAAGTCATACCCGTTTGCCATTACAGCGTACTTATTATACAACAGTGTTCCTTTAACCATTTCGGGGATAGTCGAGCTTGCTCGGCATTGCCGCGAAAATAAGCAACACCCAATCTATGGCAGATTCGACATTTAATGTACGAAACCCAGTTAAATCTACATCAAGCATATATATTTTTGCCTCGTCGTAAGAGCAAACCAAAGTTTTGGCTTGTTCGATTTGCGTACCCATATAAAAACCACAGCCAAAGTCTCACTGCTCTCGGCTGACTGGCTTTATTTTACCCGATATTCCGGTTTTTGAACCGTGATAAAATCATAATGCCCTCCGAGCTATTACAGCAAATTTTGCAGCCGGCTCACTATGGAATGACGAATTAAATAAACGCCAAACTTTTTCGGAAATGCGAACACTTCAACGCATTTCGTCGAGCAAGCTCGACTATCTCCGAAAAAGTTTGGTATCTTATGCTTCCGTCATCCCTTATATACTCTGACCCGCCGCCGCGAGTTTTTCTTCCGCTTCCCCGCGCGTGATGTCTCCGGCGTTGGCGGCTGCCATAATTTGTACGGTCTTGTCACGTAATTTATACCGCGCGAAAATCGGAAACGAGGCGAGCGCGCCCGCGACAGGCGAGAGTATCAACAGCACCCAAATCGCCTTTACGGCGGAGGCCGGTTGTGTAACGCCCTCACCCTCCACAAATCCGAACGCGCCAAGAATAAACATCGCCACTGCCGCGGGCACGGCGTTCATAAACTTGAACACAAAAGTCTGGATTGAATAGGCCGTGCCCTGCAAGCGCTTCCCTGTCACAAACTCGCCGTACTCCACAAAGTCGCCCGTAAATTGAAGCTGCAAAATCAACTGAACGCCGAAGAAAAAGCCGCGGACTGCCATAAGCACAACAAAGAGCGTGAAATTCTCGTAACCCGCGAAAAAGCACACGACGCTCATAAGGGTCTGCCCGATAACACCCGCCATCAGCAAGGTAAATTTGTCAAATCTGCGGGTCAAATACGGCATAAACACGCCGCAAACCAGCGCAGGAACCGCGATAATCAGGGAAAGAACAGTGAGCGCACTTATATCGCCCAAGCAATAAATCGCAAAGTACGACATAACCGTGTTAGTCATACTCGTAATGCTTAGCACCATAATGCCCAAAAAGCCTATGCGCAGATACTTGTTGTCTTTCACATATTTCAGCATACTTTTGACCGTAACAGCCTCGGCATCCTTGTTTATATACCGCTCCTTGGCGAAACGGGTCATAAACAGCATAAGCCCCGCCGACACGGCCGCGACAATCAGGGCCGTCAGAAACGCCCCGATAATGGGGTAAATCTGCGGAATAACAACGGCGACCATAACTATTGTAAGGGTTGAAACGACTGTGTTCCTCGACATAATATTAATGCGCTCGTGGACCTGGTCGGTAACGGCGGAGGTCATCGCGAAAACCGGCACGTCGCACATCGTATAGGCGACGTCGTAAAACAGATAAGCGACAAACGCTAACGCGAACTTCCATCCCACCGGCAGATTACTTGGCACTATAAACAGCAGTACAACCGAAATCGGCAGCAAAATGTTGGAAATACGCAGCCACGGCAGGAATTTACCTGAATTGAGTTTCGTTTTGTCGATAATCGCGCCGAAAATCGGGTCGTTCACCGCGTCCCAAACACGCGCTATCAAAAACATCATACCCACCAAGTAGGCGCTGATACCGACATTTGTAAGGTGAAGCTGAAAAAAACTGCCGACAAATGTGTTGACAATCCCCTGACCCGCCATAAACAGGGCGAACCCCCAGCGTTCGATACCGCTGGTTCTGAAAACTCTGCTTTCCATAAAACAGCCCTCCTAACCTTTATAGCGCTCGCGCAGCTCGTCAACCGCCGCGCGGCTGTCAAAAGCCGCCTCGTCGTAGCGAATCGTCTGTATACCCGCCTCTTTCAACAGTCCTGCGAGCACAGCGTCGGAGAACAGCTTTGTCTCGCCCGCGCGCGCCTTGGCTATGTCCTCGCCGCGGTAATAAGCGTTGCCTGTCCGACGCATTTCGTCGGTGTCGAGAGAGGGGTGAATTACGATAAAATACTGCCCTTCGGGTATGGATTTCAAATATTGCGGCAGGTTTTCCGGATTTGTGAAATCTTCGAGCCGCGGCGGAAGGTTATAAAAATACATATGGTCGAGTATGCCGCGCCGCCTCGCAAAGTCAGCAATCGCCTCATCCAAGCCGTCTATGAACCTTTCGGGGAACATATGGCTGTCTATGTATTTCAGGTCAAAACCGAGTTTTGCAAGCTTTTCAAACTGCGCGGAAACCTCGGCCATAACGAGTTCAACGTCGGGCTTCGTTTCCGCGAAAAATTTCGGGTCAGGCAGAAAAAAACCTCTTTCGTCTGTCAAACCGCTGTTTCCCGCAATGTCTGAGACGGGTTTCCATTTGACATTGTCCCATTCGGCGTTCAATGTCGTATGCATACCAAAACAGACTTCGCGCCGGTTTTTTAACACCTCAGCCGCTTCTTCAACGAAGGGTCCGGGTGCCATAAGGGACAGGTTCTTTATAATGCCGGCATCCGCGACCATTTCAGAGGCGGTATTCGCGCTGTGACTGCTTCCGACATCGTCGGCGCGTGTTATAAGCCGAACTCTTGACATACAAAACTCCTCCTATTAATATCAATATGTTGTGCGGGCGAACGCAATCCGCCCCCGCAAGGGAAATACTCCGGTAAAACGGTAAAATTATAGCAAATTACGCGTGACGGGTATATTAAAACATTCAGATTTAATATTACAATATTCAGGTTAAACATCCTCTGTCACCTGAATATTCTGTTGCTGCATCTGAACATTTTGATATACAATAAAAGCGTTCGGATGCAAAATATTAAATATAAACTATAAATTTTCGGCATCTCGCATTTCACCTGGGGTAATCCCCATAACTTTTTTGAACACCGCGGTGAAGTAGCTTTGTGATGAGAAACCGTAAATAAGCGCCACATCGGCAAGCCGATACGCGCGGTTTTTTACGAAATAGACGGATTCCTGTATTTTTCTCGTGTTCATGAATTGTACTGGAGTCATACCCATTTCCTTGCGGAACACCCCGCAAAGATATTTGGGGTTCACCTGGGCATAGCGCGCGATGTCGATGAGCGTGACGCGCTTGTCAAGCCGCGTTTCGATATAGTGGACGGCTCTGCCGACAGGGGCGGAATAGCGGCTGGTTGCACTCCTGTTTACAAGATTTATGAACGCCAAAAGCGCGGTTTTTTCATAGGCCAAAACATCCGCGCGCGTCTTTTGGGTCTCAATACAGCGAATGACAGAGTCGCTGAGCGCGAAGGTTTCAGCGGCATCAACGCCCGACTGTATAGCCGCGCGGGCAAAAAAAGTCGCCGAGCAAATCACACTGTTTTTAGCGCTTCGCAGCGAATCATCCGCCAAAACTGCCTTTTCCCCGCTGTTTTCGATAAGGGAAAGCGTGTTTAGCGCGCGCTCTGTGTCCCCCGCGACGATTGAACTCACAAGTTCCTGTTCAAGCCTGTACGGTGTGTGCCGGAACAGCGCCTCGCGGTCCTCAGAAACGCTGCGGTAATAGGTATCGGGCAAAAAATCCATAACGTAACACCCCCTAGGTCCATTATACTACAAGGGTGCCGTGAATTACAAGGAGGTCTTTTTATTGAAACGCAACCCGCATAAAGCGTCGCTCGCAGAGGGCATCGCAGAGAAGAAAACCACCCAGAAAAAGGGCACAATCCGCGATTCGAAATTTATCGAAGGCTGGATGAATATGGAGACGCGTATACCCGAGCCGGTTTATGACTGGATAAAGCGAAAACATATTGATGTGCCTTACGGTGAGAATGAGCTTCAAAAGTTGGATATTTACCTGCCGAACGACGAAAAGTACGCGAAGCCCCCGCTTTTTGCCGTTGTTCACGGAGGGGGGTTCTCGCATATGGACAAGCGCGACTGGCACATCTATCCGGGCTTTTTCGCCCTGCGCGAAGGGTTTGCCGTCGCGAGCGTTAATTACCGGTTAGCGCCGAAGTACGGCTACCCGCATGGACTGGACGACTTTAAGTCGGCGCTGAAATTCTTGGCTGAACACGCCGAAGCGTATGGCTATGACAAGGACAACGTGTTCTTGGAAGGCACGAGCGCGGGCGGTAATTTTGTGACGCTGGGGGCGCTTATGCCCGAGGACTACGGCCTGAACATCAGGGCTGTCGCCGCGCTATGTCCGGGAGTCAGCATGATTGATATGTACGAAAATTTCCGGAACAGCGGAGGGCTGTTATTCCGTTTCTTGGTGAGGCGTATGACGAAGCAGTATCTTGGAACTCTGCCGCCGAAAGATATCGAACGGGCGCGCGAAGCGGGTTATGAGAAGTGGCTCGCCGACGCGGAGGAGAGCGGGCGCAAAATCCCGCCGTTTTATATACTTCAAGGTGACGCGGACCCGCTTATCCCTGAAAAAATAACGCGAAAGTTTTACGAGCGGATTAAGACCCTGCTCGCGCCGGAGGACCTGGTCTACCGGGTTTTGCCGGAGGCGGGCCACGCGGGCGGCGGTCCGGACTTTTTCGACGAGGAGAATATTATGGGGTTTTTGAACTTCTTCAAGAGGTACGTGGTATGAAAATCACGGTTAAAGAAGTCTATGAGGACACATACGCCATAGAGCAGAAATCGGCGTTTCAGCAAGGGCTCGTCTACCTTGTCGCCGGGAAGGAGCGCGCCGCGCTGATTGACGCGGGCGTCAAGACAAATTCCGGGCTTCTTGGAGTTGTGCGGGAGCTTACGAACCTGCCGGTGACGCTTTTACTGACGCACGGGCACTTTGACCACATCGGCAGCGCCGCGGAGTTTGACGAGGTTTATATTCACAAGGACGACTTGGAAGTTGCCGCCGCGCACAGCGATTACGCATACTTAAACGGACTGCTGAAGGGGCAAATTAACTGGTTCTTGCGGTTTTTCGCAAAAAAATACATTGACATGGTATTTACCTTCGAGTTTCCGAAAAACGTCAAGACCTTCAAGGACGGCGAGACTTTCGACTTGGGCGGACGGGTGCTGGAGGTCGTCCATACGCCCGGACACACGCCCGGAAGTGTGTGTTTTGCTGAGCGGGCGTCGAAGACTCTGTTTTCCGGCGATACTTGCTGTGACTGGGGGATACTGCTGAATATTGAGTTTTGCGAGACGCCGGAGGTATATTTGAAGTCGGCTAGGCGGCTTTTTGAGATGTGGCGGAACGGCGAGTTTGATGTGAACTTTCCCGGGCATCACGCGTTTCCATGTGACGCCGAACTGCCTCGGAAGTATCTGAAATGCGCGGAAGCGGTTGTCGAGGGGAGCGCGGTTATACACAAAGACGGCAGGAAATTTTGCGCGAAGTTTGAGGACATACTGATAATGCTGCCTGACAGCTATGGTATTGGCAGGTGATTTTTCATACGGAAGCTGCGCTTGAAATCCATGAAGGATGAACCGCAGGCACGAACTTAAGGCTTGGGAAAGGTCAAAAGAATAAAACCTTAAAACTCTGCCCCAAACCCCGCTGGGGTGGGGACTTCGCCCCTCCCCCCAGACCCCTTCTTAAATGCGGCGAGTACAGCGCTTTTTGTAGGGGCGGACCTAACGGGGAATTGTCCGTTGGTTCGTCCGCGCCCTGCGGCAAATCTCAAGGTCCGCGAGTGTACGGCGGTACATGTTCATGTTTTAAGCCCGCGCCCATGCGGCAAAGCCGGAAGTTCCACCGTGAACGTCGTGCAGTTATCATCGCTTTCCGCGTAAATCCGCCCGCCATGCCGAATAACGATCTCTTTCGCAATCGCCAGCCCGAGGCCCGTGCCGCCTGTATCGGACGAACGGGCGGCGTCCAGCCTGTAAAACTTTTCGAATATGGCCGCGAGCTTGTCCTTGGGGACGCTTCCTGTGTTCTTGAAAACGATGGACACCGTCTCCCCGGAGAGGCCCGCCGTAATGTCAATGACGCTGCCGTCCCTGCTGTAGACTGCGGCGTTCTTCAGAATATTGTTAAAGACCCGCGCCAGCTTATCGGGGTCGCCTGATACAGTCAAATCCTCGGAAGCGTGGATAACCGCCTGTTTCCCATTCGCGGCCAGCTGGGGATAGAATTCATCGGCCAGCTGCACCAGCATATAGTAAAGGTCGATGTCCTTTTTCGCGAGGGTTATGGTTTGGAGGTTATACCGCGTAATCTCAAAGAACTCGCCGATCAGCTGTTCGAGACGGTATGCCTTGTCCAAGGTGATACGGACATACTTGGCCTTTTGCGCGGCCGGCATGTCCGGCGCTTCGTCAAGCAGGCTCAGGTAGCCGATTATGGATGTGAGGGGCGTTTTAATATCGTGCGCCAGGTACATGACAACATCGTTTTTCCTTTGTTCGGCCAGCTTAGCGTCCTGCTCCCGCTTCTCCAGAGTCCATTTTAATGTGTTGAGCTTCTGTTCCATGAACTCCAGCTCCGCGGAAAGCTCCGTTGGTTTGGATTCGTTCTGAATAAGTATATCAATGCCCGTATTTATCTCGTCAAAGTATTTTGCGAATTTTGAAAGCATGACGCGGCACAGAATAAGAAAACTGACGACAATCGCCGCATAAATAAAGATTTCCATGTTGTTCCGTATGGCATACTGGTATATTAGCATCGCTTCCTGACGCTCCAAGTAAAAACTGCGCTCCAAGAAACGCACGAGCCACTCTCCCACATGCCCATGGGTAAACAAACGCAAAAACATTACGAAGACAAACGCCGCCATAACCGTCATAAAGATGTACAGGTAGAGCTTTCGTTTCAGTTTGGAATAATCAGTTTTTTTACTTTTCAATTTTATACCCTACTCCCCATACTGTTTTTATATACTTCGGATTATCAATGGTGTCGTTCATCTTTTCCCGCAGGTGCCGGATATGCACGGTGATGGTGTTGTTGCCCTTGCTGAAGTATTCGTCACCCCATATTTCGTGGAACAGCCGCTCGGAACTGACCACGTTCCCCTTATTTTCACAGAGGATGCGCAGGATTGAAAACTCGGTGGGGGTGAGGGGCAGGGGCTTCTCGTTCAGAAGGCACTCGTGGGTGTTTATATTAATCACAAGGCCGGAATGGACGATGACGTTCTCAGTTTGCGCCTTGCCGTACCGCTTGTAGCGCCGCAGCTGCGCCTTTACCCGCGCGACCAGCTCCAGCGGGCGGAAGGGCTTTGTTATATAATCGTCCGCGCCGATTGTCAGCCCTGTAATCTTATCCACCTCGGTATCCTTCGCGGTCAGCATGATAATCGGATAGGTGTGCTTGTCGCGTATTCTTTGGCAGACAGCCAGGCCGCTTTCGCCTGGCAGCATGATGTCCAATATGGCAAGGTCAAGCTCGGTCTTGTCTATACATTCCAACGCTTCTTGCGCGGTTGAGAATTTGAAAACCGTATAATTCTCGTTTTTCAGATATAGAGCAACCAAGTCGGCAATTTCGCGTTCATCGTCTAATACAAGTATTTTATCGCTCATATATATACTCCTCTACGTGTTTGGAAATTGGATTCCGATAGTCGAGCTTGCTCGACGCAACGCGAAATTAAAGCGGTTTTATTCGAAATCTCGCGCTTTAAGGAATTTTCAAACACGCCTTAAGTCCCTTATATCAACTAAATAGTTCGTAACACCTCTCCCTCCTCTAATACTTTAACACAGCCAACGGATGGATTCAATGGCTAAATCCTTCCCGTGAATAATTTTGCCAGCGATGAGAAATATATTATGTGGCTTACGCCCATAGGAACCTATACCTGAAAAGCCTTAACGAGTTGGGTATTGACAAAACAAACGATAATCTGGTAAATAATATTGAAGGGCTTAATAAAAACGTCTGCTAATGCGGCGATATATGCGTATATAATAACATGTGTGTTTTGTGCGTATGTAAGACGGAGGAGAATTATATGGCAAAAAACCTTGTAATAGTGGAGTCGCCCGCCAAGGCGAAGACCTTAAAGAAATTCCTTGGCAGCGCGTATAAAATAGAAGCGTCCGTAGGCCACGTGCGCGACTTGCCTAAAAGCGAACTGGGAATCAATCTCGAAAACGATTTTGAGCCTAAATACATAACTATTCGCGGCAAGGGGCAAGTGCTGTCAAAGTTGCGTAAAGAGGCGAAGAATTCGGACAAAATATACCTGGCCACAGACCCGGACCGTGAGGGCGAGGCCATAAGCTGGCATCTTATGCACGCGCTGAAGCTGGACGACGAAAAGGCTTCGCGCATAACCTTTAACGAGATAACGAAGTCAGCGGTAAAGCGCTCTATACAGGAAGCGCGCAAGATTGACATGAACCTGGTGGACGCGCAGCAGGCGCGCCGCGAGCTTGACCGTATAGTGGGCTACAAGATAAGCCCGCTGCTGTGGCGCAAGGTGCGCAAGGGCCTAAGCGCCGGGCGGGTACAGAGTGTCGCCCTTAAGATTATCTGCGACCGGGAGGAGGAGATAAACAGCTTTGTGCCGGAGGAATACTGGCACATAGACGCCTCGCTTAAAGCGGGCAAGACGCGGTTTTCCGCCAAATTCCACGGGACCGCCAGCTGCAAGGCCGAGCTGGGCAGCCGTGAGGAAACCCAGGCGGTGCTGGACGCTGTAAAGGGCGAGGCTTTTATAGTAAACGAGATTAAGAAAGGCACGCGCAATAAGCGGCCGGTGCAGCCTTTTACAACCAGCACCATGCAGCAGGAAGCGTCCAAACACCTGGGTTTTGCCACAAACAAGACCATGATGCTGGCCCAGCAGCTGTACGAGGGCGTTGAGATAAAGGGCGAGGGCGTCGTGGGCATGGTTTCCTATATCCGCACGGACTCCACGCGCATATCGGACGAAGCTTACGGCAGCGTAAAAGAATATATTATCAGCAGCTACGGCGAGGAGTACGCCAACGCCGTTAAGACAGAATACAAGTCCCGCGGGAAGACCCAGGACGCCCACGAAGCCGTGCGGCCCTCCGACGTGCGGCGCACGCCCGCCGTGGTTAAGGATTCACTTTCCAAGGACCAGCACAAGCTGTACCAGCTTATATGGGAACGGTTTGTGGCCAGCCAGATGCGCCCGGCGGTGTACGACACCCTGTCTGTGGCCATAAAGGCCGGGGAATATATATTCCGCGCCAGCGGCTCGCTCATGAAGTTTGACGGGTTTCTGGCCGTATACCGGCGCGCGGACGAGGAGGAAGAGGAGATCAAAATACCGGACTTGCGGGAAGGCCAAGTGCTGGAGCTTGCGGCCCTTAACCCCCAGCAGCATTTTACCCAGCCGCCCGCCCGGTATTCCGAAGCGCTGCTGGTCAAGACTATGGAGGAATTGGGCATTGGCCGTCCCAGCACATACTCCGCCACAATCGCCAATATCTTGCAGCGCAGGTATGTTCTAAAGGAGAACAAGGTCTTCTATCCCACCGAGTTGGGGGAGATAGTAAACGACATAATGCGCAATAATTTCGAGGATATAGTGGACATTGAATTTACCGCCAAAATGGAGGAAGACCTGGACAAAGTAGAGGAAGGCACCGTGGGGTGGAAGGAAATAATGCGCAGGTTTTACCCGCCTTTCGCGGAAAAAATCGCGGAGGCCGAGACCAGGATAGGCAACATACAAGTGGCGGACGAAGTTACGGATATAATATGCGAAAACTGCGGGCGAAACATGGTAATAAAGTACGGGCGGTATGGGAAATTTATCGCCTGCCCCGGCTTTCCCGCTTGCAGGAACGCCAAACCCTTTTTTGAGGAAGCGGGCGTGGCCTGCCCTATATGCGGCAAGAAGGTAATAATTAAGAAAACGAAAAAGGGCAGGAAGTACTACGGCTGCGAAGACGGAAGCCCGTCCGGCGGCACCCCCCCGTGCCCGTTTATGTCCTGGAACAAGCCCACCGGCGCGCTGTGCCCAAAGTGCGGCCAGCCCCTGGTGGAAAAGGGCTCGAAGAACAAAAAGACAGCGTGTTCCAATACGGAGTGCGATTATGTTGAGTCAGACGTTGAAGCAGAGGACTCAGTGTGAGCGGTATGGAAAGAATACGGTGCGAAATTTATGCTGAAGTTTATACGGCAAATAAAGGAACTGGTCGCCGCGTCAACGCCCTTCGGTGAGGGGGACGCGCTGAGGGATATTTGCGTTGCGCTGGGCAATGAAATCGGCGCGGATATCGCAATTATAGATGACCGCCTGGAACTGGTCCCGCCGGGCGGTCCGATTCCTCCGGGCGTTTTAGCCCAGCTGGCGGCCAGCCTGCGCCCGGCTTACGACCTTGTGGCGGGCGGCAGGGCTGTCATGGTGCTGCCGCTGGTATCCGCCCTGAAGAAGCAAGGCGCGCTTATCGCCGCCCGCCGGGCTGACGGGCCTTTTCCCGAAAGCGGCATAGCCGCAGCCGAGCTTTGCGCGCCTGTAGCCGCACTGCTTATAGAACAGCGCGCGCGCGGCCTCGCCGCTGACGAAAGCCTGCGCGAAAGCCGCGCCAAGTCCATACTGGACACGCTCTCTTTTTCAGAACTGGAGGCTGTAGTACATATCTTCCGCATACTGGGCGGCAACGGGGGACTTGTTGTAGCCAGCAAGGCCGCAGCCGACCTGGGGATAGCACGCTCGGTTATTGTCAACGCCCTGCGCAAGCTGCAAAGCGCCGGCGCCGTGGAGGCGCGCTCACTTGGCTCTAAAGGCACACATATTAAGGTGCTGGACAAAGTACTGGCCAGGGAGGTAGAAAAATTGATGTAGGGTCAGGGTGTGGTTTGGTGTATTGACTTTCCCGAATTACCGGTTTTTTCGGCCAAGGATTCTGTTTTGCTCTTAACTTTTTTGTAACCCCGCCTAAACTATCGGGGATGAAATCCCCAGCGGGGTTTGGGGCCAACGAACAAACCATCGTTAGGCCCCTAACGGTGAAGTGTCCGTTGGTCTTAATCTTTTGACCTTTCCCAAGCCTTAGGTCCGCGCCGCGCCGCAAACCGCCGTTATCTCGGACCGGTTGTGGAACAGCTGTTTCGCGCGGACTTCCGCGTACCCCTGACGCAGAATGTTTAATCCGCGCTCCGCTGCGGCCAGGTTCTTTCTTTTCGGCAGTTTAAGCGTGATTATAACCAGCCCCTGACCGGAAAGCCGTCCGCGCAGGCCGCGGGTTATGTCCGCGGATTCTGTGGCGTCCATGCGCATGTCGTTCATTATCAGATCATAAAAGCCTAAGTCGCGTTCCATAAATTCCTGGGCGGAGCATTTAAAATGTGTAAGGCGCTTATCGCGGAGGATACGCGGCGACATTTCCGCAGGGTCTACGGCTGTAACGGCAAGACCGCGCTCCAGCATAACCTTGCTCCAGCCGCCGGGCGCCGCGCCCAGGTCCAGCGCGCGGGCAAACCCTGACAGGTCCGGCCCGAACACATCCAAGGCCTCCAGCAGCTTAAATTCCGCCCTGCTTACCTGACCGTCGTATTTAGCGAACCTGTGCATACCGCCTGGCCAGGAACTTAAATTTTCGTCCTCCCGGGACACGCCCGCATAGGCAAGGCTGTTGCATACCACAATTGAGATAACGTTGACGGGGTTTCTTACGTCCAGGGTTCCGCCTGCCTTTGACACACCCGCGGAAACCGCTTGGGTCAGTTCGTACTTTGTAAAGCCGTAACGCTCCGGGTCCAGCACTCGCGCCTGCGCGGAATATGGGCCGTCCGCAAAGCCCGCGGCGAAAGTTACAAGCTCCCCGGCGCTTTCAATTGTCTCTCCGATTGGTATGACCGTGTTTATCGGAAATATATGGCGCAAAAAAATAGGCGGCGAGTTTTTTAAAACAGCTGAAAACTCGCCGAAGCCAAGGTCCGTATCCAATATCCCTATGCCGGCGCGCAGCCAGCGCGACAGCCTCGCGCCCGGTCCAAACGTTCTTTTTAACTCTTCCAGGCAAATACCGGCGGATTCATCCTGGGTTGTGAAAAGAATTTTACCGCACATGCCGCGGAATCTCTCCATTTCTTATTTTTGTTTTAATCCACATCTGGGCGAAACCCAGGATAGCTTAACATCTCGCATATTTTATAGGCACAAGGCAACCTTCTTGACATAAGTGCCTTAGGACGTGTTTGAAAACTGGATTCCAGCGCGAAATTGCAACGGTTTCATTAGAAATTTCGCGCTTTACGGAATTTTCAAACACGCCTTAGGACGTGTTTGAAAACTGGATTCCAGCGCGAAATTGCAGCGGTTTCATTAGAAATTTCGCGCTTTACGGAATTTTTAAACATGCCTTAGGACGTGTCTGAAAACTGGATTCCAGCGCGAAATTACAGCGGTTTCATTAGAAATTTCGCGCTTTAAGAAATTTTCAAACACGCCTTAGAGTCTATCCCTTAATAGGCAAAATGCTGATTTTGCGCCATTTCTACATTCTTAGCGAATCCAGTATTTAAGCTATTCTGCTTTATTCAGGGATAAGCCCTTAATATGCGGTTTTCAAGGTTCAGATTATTATAATAGCAGTATGGCGGCAAAATAGCAAGAGTCAATACTCCCGGCCCTGCTCAAATTTTGGTCATGTGAAAAACGTGTTGATGGAGTAAAACCAAGCCTTGTGATTGGCGGGCTGTGAAAGTTGATTCAACATAATTCGCCCACCACCCAAATTTTACCCCCTTTTTTTCCTTAAGTTCGCGCCGAAGGCGGCAGCCCAATAAGCTGCCGGCGCAAGTCGAATATCTTTTCCGGCATAACAGGCTCGGCGGCAAAACGCGGGACCATTTCCAAATCCCAGCGTTTGCAAACTGAGGTTGCGCGCAGACGCGCGTCACATTCCTCGTGAGTGCCTTCTTCACATTCCATGTAAATAATGGATTGATCGTCAAAATACCAAATAATCTCATTCGTGAAGCCTGCGTTCCGCAGAGCATCCAGCATTTCCGGCCAGGGATTTTTATGTATGGCGATATACGCGTCCCTACATTCCGGCTTTATCCGAATGACCATCAAATATCTTTCCATAATACTCCTTTTGAGCATAGTCAAGAAACACTGGAATTATTGACTCTGCTCCGCGTTTTTTGTAAATTCAAAACAGTTATTCCTCCAGGCTCCATATCCGCCTGGTAACGCTTTCCGCTGTATACGCACGAGACGGTTTGCGGCATTAAGGTATTATTAGCGAAAATCAACTGACCGGCTCCGGGAAAAACAGCACATTCCACACAGGGGTTATCCGTCAGCCCTTCGCAACCAGGCAAACAGCCCGCGGCGCAGAGCAGCAGCTCCAGTAAGAAGCGGTTGGCCGCAGACGGCGTTCCGTCCGCAGACGGCGACCCGTCCGCCGTAGTTGTGCGAAAACCGCTCATATAAATCCCCGCGCCTTTTCCGAAAGCGTGGATTGTCAGCGCCGGCCAGCCATCCCGCTCGGCCAGCACGCGGACATGCTTGCTTATTAGAACGATACCGGCGCGGGCATTTAAGACGCCGCTGGACTCCGGCGCCGTAAAAAACGGAACGTCGTTCTCGGCCGGCGCATTTTCCAGCTTATAACTCCACGCGCCGTGACAGGCGCGTTCGCCGTTGTCCAAGTCCACGCCCAGCACATGAGCCATGCGGAAATAATTTACACCGCCCGCAGAGGCTGCGCCGTCTTCCGCGGCGGACGGTTCCTCCACGCCCAGGAATACACCGCCGTTATAGGCCCATTGGGTAAGAGCGGCACAGACATCTGGATTTTGCCAGCACGCCCCGCCGCTCCAGGCATCCCCTGCGCGGCCGACGTTGATGATTATGTCCAGACCATCAGGCACGCCGCTTTCAATATCCTCAAAACTGATAAAGCGCACATCCAGCGGCAGGCCGGAAAGGGATTCCAAGATATGAATTAACGTGAAAGCACTTGTTTCGTGAAAATGTCCCGAAAGTGTCCATGAGCGCAAGGAACCCCAGGTGTGCAGAATTCCGATTTTAGGCGCAAACGTGACAGGAGGACCCGCTTCATGCAGCGCGGAAATTAGCCGGAATTCGTCAAGCAGACGGGTCATTGCGTCCACAAAATCAGGAAAATCCCGCACCAAGTGAGTGTAACCGCCCAGTCCCGCGCGTTCCACACGCTGGCGCAGCAACGCCCGGCGAATATTCAGCCAGTAATTCCGCAGGTCCCTGGCCGGGTCTCCGCCGGGCAAAAACGTCGCCGCGCCGCCCAGGCCAACCGGAAACAGATACGGGTGGAAGCGCAGCTCATGTACCGAAACTGGCACCCCCGCGCACAGGCGGGCTTCATAACCCGAAAACACGCATTTAATAATTCCATCGAACCCAAATTCCTGAAAATGCCCGTTGTACGGCTCCAAACCAATCCAAGTGTCGTCATAAAAAACATAGGCTTTTTTGCCGTGTCTGTGTACAATGGCGATTAGGTCCTTGGCGAAATCCCGGACAAAACCCGCCACAAATTCCATCCAATCACGCTTGGCCTTGCTGGGCGGACGGTGGGTGGCGTTATAGAAGCCACGGCGGACAAAATCCTCCGCGCAAAGGCTGTAGCCGTATTCCTGCTTAAACAGGCGCAGAGCCAAAGGGCTGACGGCAAAATCATAACTGGCCCAGTCTGTGAATAGATTCCGGTTGCGCGCGTCCGCGCCCCAAATCCAGGTAAAATTATAAAAGAGCGAAGTAAAACGCGCCACTGTTGTGGCGGGGCGCGCCGCGCACCATTCATCCAGCCATTGCTTCAGGTATTCCCGTGTTTCGGGGTAAATAGGGTCCAACTGCATAAGCGGTTCCTGGTCCCAATGATTTGTTATGTGGTTATACATGGAGATTTCTTCCCACACCCGCCAGGCCAGGAAACTTACCGTGTACTCATGCCATGGAACAGGGGATGGTATGACGGCTTCGCCTGTCCGCGCGTCGTATGACCAGGCCGCAGAGGCCGTTCCCTCCCGCGCGGGAGTGCCTGCCGTGCGGTCAAAAACCTGCCAAAGCGCCAGGGATTCCGGAGTGTCGTTCACCTTGAACTGTTTTTCAAAAAAACCGGCCATAAGCCGGATACGCAGTTCCTTACCGGAGTCCAGGGCGATTTGCGGTTTTGTGCAAAGAAAGCATTGCTGCTGCAAACGTTCGGCTCCATGCGTCTTGATCCATTTGTTGTGGCCGCGGACTACGCACAGTGTGGAATATACGCCGTAACCCGAGTCCAAAAGCGCGGGGGAAAGCTGTGTGCCATCGCTGTCACGGATCATGTCCGCACCCCATTTTTCCGCCAGATCCAAACACAGTTCCTCATACCCGGCTTCGCCGGGCATTGTAAAAAAGCCCTGCCTTGTTTCTCCCTTCACCCTGCCCATCCTTTCACAGTTATGACGATAAATTTCAACATTAATGAGCACAACGCAAAGCCGCGGTTAAAAACACGAGAGCCAGACCTTGTCCCCAGCCTTGTATCCATTTGTTGGGGACTTTTCTGTAGCCGTCTAAATCCCTCATTACAGCTGTTCCTCCGGATACGTTCAGCAGCCTTCCGTCCTCTGAAATATTTTTCATAATGCCTTCGCAGGCTTTTTGCGCGCAGCGCGTGTGAAGCGGGTTACCGTTGGTCAGCATGGCGGCCGCGATACCGCAGCTTGCCGAAAGTTCCTCGTAAGATTCCGCATCGTCCAAGACAGTATGCCACAAACCGTTAGAGGTTTGCAAGCGCTTTAGGCCCGCCAGCTGGTCTCTGAGCGAACATGAAATATCCATAAAGGGCGGATACAGGTAGGGCTCCGGCAAAACAAGGCGCACTTGCGAGCAAGTCAAAGCGGCCCAGGCATTAGCCCGCGCCCAAAAGAAACCGGACATATGGTCCCGCGCCTTGTTGTCGTAGCCATGATACCACAGTCCGCTTGTTTCGTCCTGCAGATAGCGGATATGCCAAGCGTACTGGTTCAGCGCGTCCTCCACCAAGGCCCTGTCCCCGTCCCGCGCTCCGACCCTGAGCATCAGGAAGGCCGCCATAAACAGCGTATCCGCCCAAGCCTGCTCTGGGAAGTCGTTATTTACGGAAACAGTGTGCTGCAGCACATTCGCGTCCGGAGCTTCCGGATCACCAAAGCGCGGAGCGCTGCCGCGCAGATACGCTATGGCTTCCGCCAGGATTTCGTTATATTTTCCCTCGCCCGCGGCTTCCGCCAAGGTAAGAAGGCAGTGGCCCATAGCGCAGGTATTGACTGTCCAGGGCGGCAGCCCCAGGCCGATAAATTCGTCCGCTCTATCTTTAAGCAGCTTAAGCCAGGTTTCCTCGCCTAGTAAACGGTAGGCTTCCGAAACGCCGTAATACGCCACGCCGCTGGGCCATTCCCACGGCTCGTCCATCTGCATGGTCCGCTCTACCACTTTCGCCACTAGCCCGCGTACTTCCTTTTCATCCAAAACTAATTTAATCATACCGCATCTCCTTGATGCTTGAAAGGTCAAAACCCGAAAACCTTGGAGCAGCGCCCCATATGCGCGAACTTAAGAAATGAGAAGGTCAAAACCTTAAGACTCTGCCCCAAACCCCGCTGGGGTTTCATCCCATTGACGCGAACTTAAGGTTTGGGGAAGGTCAAAAGATTAAAACCTTGGGGCCAACGAACAAAGCATCGTTAGGCCCCAAACCCTGCTGGGGACTCATCCCCAGACCCCGTCTTAAGGGCGGCTAGTGCGATAGTCGAGCTTGCTCGACGCTTAGCCCCATCTTTTGCGCGTCAAGCGCAACGTTCTTATGCAGTGTGAGGCGCGTATAGTGCGGGAGAACCTAACGGTGAACTGTCCGTTGGTCTTAAGGTTCTGACCTTTCCCAAGCCTTAAGTTCGCGCCTATGAGGCGGGACCGGAACTTCCAGACATTATTTAACAGGCAGCTTGGTAGTGTATCCGCCTTTGTATGCGGCTAAACGCTCGTCGATAATTTCCTGGTAGCCCGCGTCGAGATACTTTTGGCAAAGCTCGGCGTACAGCGCGTCGAATTCTTCCGGCTTGCACTTGGTCAGCGCCACGCTGTATTCCTGATACAGGCTGAGTAATGTGGCGGTGTACTCGCTTTCAGAATTAACCGCCACGGCGAAGATCGGGTCGGAATAGGCCCTGCCCTCGTCGGCGACGGCCTTAAGGTCGTAGTAGTTGTCAATCAGGGCTTGGGTAAAGTCCTCCGGCACACCCTGAGGGGTAATCGCGGCAATGGTCTGTTCGATTGTGCCTACCTTTTTGGACGCGTGCACCAAACAGGTCATGTCAATGTTCATGTTGTGGTTCAGCATTTCCTCGCCGCGGTATTCCATGTCCACAACTGGCAGCCCATTCTCGCCAACAGTATAGGTTACGCCTTCCACACCGTTTTCCAGCACATACAGGTTGTCCGGCTGAATCATCCATTCCATAAGCATCCAGGCGGCTTTTAACTGGTCTGGGGAGGCCTTGGCGGAAAACCCTACTATCATGCCAAAGGGGTTATCCGCGCGGATTTGGGCGTAATCCATAACACCAGGCTCCACGCCCTGGTATACGCTGGCGACAGCCAGCTTGCCGCCGGGGTTGTTGTCATAAAATGCCTTCATCCAGTCCAGATTGGCGGACATATAACTGCCATAGCTGAAGGTCTTGCCATTGATAAAATCTGTCTGCATTTGGTCTGTACCACCTACAGACTGAATGTCCAAATCGTATTCCTTAGAGAAATAACCCTTGTTAAACTCCGCGTTTTGACGGCGCAGCAGACGCTCGGTAGGTTCCCACGTCAGGCTTGCGGTCCCCAGGGAAGAATGCATGGCCCATTCCGCCTCGTCTACCGGAAAATCCCGGAACCCGAAATTGGTCACATAGGCCGCCGTAGGCAGTCCCAAGCCCACAGGCGCAATGTCCGTAAGCCCTCCGGCGATTATCGCGTCAATGGCTGCGGTGTATTCCGCGTAACTTTTAGGCACATCCATGCCTAATTGCTCCAACCAATCCTTACGCACAAAAGTGGCGTATGTAAAGGTCGTGTTGTAATAAGGCCGTTCGGAAAGCACAAAGTAGGTCTTGCCGTTTATGTCTGTATAGCCAAGCTGGTTGTTGTCCACCATTGCCTGGTAATACGTCGGCGCCTCCGCCTTAAAGGCGTCCATGTCCAATACGCCCATTGCCCCGTCATTGGCCCATTGCGCCACTTTCGGGTAATCATACTCCATCATTATAGTGGGGGTCTCGTCCGCCGCTATTAACATGCTGTACTTGGTCATGACATCGCCCCTGGGTATGGCCACGTACTCCACATCCACGTTGGCAGGGTCGCCGAACTGGCTCTGTATCCAGCGTGTCCAATAATTGTCGTCCACAGCCGGATATCCTTCCTTGGAACGGTCGTAAACCGGCACCGTGATAGAAACACGCTGGGCAAAGGCGCCGCTGTCCCCCGCCTCCGGAGGCGCGTCCGCCGGCGGCGCGCCCGTCTGGCCGCAGCTGGCCAGCAGCAGGGCGGCGATACAAATTAACGCGAACTTTGTAAGTTTCTTCATTTTTATTTCCTCCTTATTATATATGTTAAACAGTCAGCCCTTTACCGCGCCGATCATCACGCCTTGGACAAAATATTTTTGCACAAATGGATAAATACAGATAATCGGCAGGGTTGCGAACATTACCATCGCGGCCTGCAGCACCTCGGGGGTGCTGGTGGCGGCAGCGGATTCCGACAGGCTGACGGCGTCGGACGAAGAATTGAGTATCATGTTGGAAAGCAGGTACTGTATAGGCTGCAGCGCTTTCTTGGTAATATAATACTTGGCGTCCGCGTAGGCATTCCAGCGGCCCACCGCGTAAAAGAGCGACAGCGTGGCCAAAATGGGCTTGCTTAAGGGCAGGACAATCTGCCACAGGATTTGAAAATGATTAGCGCCGTCCAAAAACGCCGCCTCCTCCAGGGAATCGGGTATAGTGGCCTGCAGGTAACTTTTCATAATAAGCATGTTATAGGGCGAAAAGGCAAGAGGCAGCACCAGCACCCACATAGTGTTGACAAGATTAAGCCGCTTGAGCAGCAGATATTCCGGAATCAGGCCCGCGCTGAAATACATTGTAAACAAAATAAACAGCGAAAAGAAAACCCTGCCCTTTAAACGCCTGTTGGAAAGCGGATAGGCCGCGCATATGGTAATCACCATACCGATAAACGTAAAGAGCACCATAACCTCCACGCTGTACAACATGGACCGGGTAAGCTGGCCATCCCTGAAAATAGCGTAATAGGCGGAAAGCGTAAAGCCCTTGGGCCACAGGTAGACGCTCTTGCTCAGAACCGCGGTTGTGGAGGAAACGCTTTTGGCGCCAATGTGTATAAAGGGCAGGATACAAGTCAGGCAAAGCGCGGAAATAATAACAATAATTACAATATCGCCCATTGTCACCCTTTTTAATTTACGTACTGTCATCATTACCCGCCCTTTCTTAGGGTTTGTCCTTGAATAAAACAGAATGATTTAAACGCTGGTCTCCATAGACCCGAGTGGGCGAACACAGTTCGTCCTACAGAAAAAAACAAACAATCCCTTTTCTTAAAAAGGCTGTACCTGCATCAAAAAGCGCTGCGCCGAGCAAGCTCGACCGGGGCCGGAACATCCGGTATCGCACTCGCCGCCTTTAAGAAGAGGTCTGCGCCGAGCAAGCTCGACTATCGGGGACCAACGAACAAACCATCGTTAGGTCCCCAGCGGGATTTGGGGCCAACGAACAAACCATCGTCAGGCCCCTAACGGTGAACTGTCCGTTGGTCTTAATCTTTTGGCCTTATCAAAGCAAACCGCTCTCCCCCAGGTTCTTGGACACTCTGTCGGCCGCCAGCACCAGCAGCAGGCCCACAAGGGACTGGAACAGCCCCACGGCTGTGGCGCGGGAGAAATTGCCGCCGGCCAAACCCTTCTGGTATATATAAATCGCGAGTTGGTACTGAAAATCCACAACCTGCACGTTAAAGAAGGAGTCCAGCCTTTCGAAATTAGAACCCATGACGCGTCCCAAGTTCATAATAAGCAGGGTTACCATTGTGGGCCTTATGCCGGGCAGGGTAACGTGCCAAATACGGCGGAACCGTCCGGCGCCGTCCACTGTGGCGGCCTCGTACAGTTCCCCGTTGATGCCTGTTATCGCGGCCAGGTAAATGATAGTGCCCCAGCCCATGCCCTGCCACACGGCTATAATCAAGTAACTTGCCGCCCAATGCCATTTTTCCGTTAAAAATGGGATTCCCGCCGAAATCAGACCGAGGTCTTTAAGGACGATATTCACAAGGCCGGTTTCCGGCTTAAACAGGGAATAGGCGACACTAGCCACAATAACCCAGGACAAAAAATGCGGCAGGTACAACACGGTCTGCGATACACGCTTAAAAACTTTAAACCGGAGCTCGTTAAGCATAATAGCCAAAATAATGGGGGTAGGGAACCCAACGGCCAAATCCAAAAAATTGAAAACCAGGGAATTGCGCAAAGCACGGAAAAAATCGGCGTCATTAAAAATGCGCACGAATATGTCCATCCCGACCCATTCACTGCCATCAAAACCCCTGGCGGGCTTGTAGTCCATAAAGGCTATCCGGAGGCCGGGATACGCCGCGTATTTAAAAACAATTACAAAAATCACAGGCACGGACAAGAGCAGATAAAGCTGCCAGTCTCTTTTCAGGGCCGCCGTCACCTGCTTAAATTGCCCCTCCCCCACCCGCCCGTCTTGGCGGGCGCCGGGCGTGTTAACCGCGAGCATAATAAACCTCCTTCAAGTTACAACCAGAAGTTCCGGCCATCCCACCCAAACCATGATTGTTTGCGGCGGTACAGCTATTATAATACAAAATGCCCTCGCGCCATTCAACCGAAAAACAATCATGTATTACGCAAAAAAGCATTTTTATTTTGGCAATAAATTATTGGATGTTACTTCGCGGGCCAGGGCAAAAGTAAATTTATGCTTGATTTTTAATGATAGTTGCGCCATAATAAGTGTAAACGCCATAGTTCCAACATTTTGACAGATATAGGGGGAAGGAGAATATGTCCAGACAACATAAAAAAATAGTAGAATACCGTATTTATGAATTGTCCGCGCGTTTACCCGTGCTCTTGCTGGATGGCGAGGACTGGTATATCTCCGATGTGAAAAGTAACCGATTGCATTTTCACAATTGCTTTGAGGTGGGCATTTGCCATTCGGAAAGCGGGACTATGGTTTTTGAGGATGCCGAGCTGCCTTTCCGCGAAGGGGATGTCACCTGCATTCCGCGGCATATCGCGCACACGACCTTCTCCAGCAAGGGCACGAAAAGCCTGTGGTCCTACTTGTTCATTGACTTTGACAAACTGCGGGGGAACTTGCTGGCTGCTCAGGGCTTTGCCGCCGAGGCCGGAACTTCCGGAGAACTGGATTTTTACTGCCTGTTCAGCCGCGGCGGCCCACACACTCAATCCAGATATCCGCGCATCTATTTTTATGTGATGAGCATTGTGGAGGAAATGCGGCAGAACAAGCCAGGGTACGAAGCGGTTGTGTCTTTCCTGCTGCAGGCGCTGTACATTGAGCTTTTGCGCCTGCGCGACAGTTATATCTGGGCTGTACGGGGGGGGGGCAAGAAGGTTTCGTATGCCTTGGCGCCTGCGCTGGATTATATTTACGCCAATTACATGCATCGGTTTCCCGTCGATTCCTTGGCGGAAATCTGCCATTTAAGCACCGCGCATTTCCGCCGGGAATTTTTATCCACCATCGGTTCTACGCCGCTTAATTTTATTAACACCATGCGTGTGGAAAAAGCCTGCTGCCTGCTGCTTTCCACCTCGGACGCAATCTTAAGCATTGCCGAGGCTGTGGGCTTCGCCTCTATTTCCAGTTTCGAGCGCTGTTTCATGCAAATTATGGGCGTTTCCCCGCGGGACTACCGCTGCACCGCGAAAAATAAGGAGATTAAGCCGGAACACAGGTGCATACTGCCTTACAGGGGCTGGATTAAGGCGGAAGAGCTTTAGGGCTTATCCCTGAATAAAGCGGAATGGCTTAAATATTGGATTTTAAAACACAGAAATGGCGCAAAATCAACATTCTTGCCTATTAAGGGATAGGCTCTTAGATAGTATTCGATTGATGGATACGATTATTCCAAAAACGACGCGCTGACAAGCCGTGGTCGCTATCCTGACCGGCATTGAAAAGGCGGTCTTTGATTTGTTTTTATGCTCGTTAAGCATTTGTAATGAGCATAAAAATCAAAATCGCCTATTGACTTTTATGCAAGTATCAGTTACAATAAAAGTGTAAAAGTCAAACAGGAGGTGGCGACTTGGCAGTGCCTGAAGAATTGCGGAACATTCTAACAAAAAATGGCGGTACAGTCACGACCGCCCAAGCAAATAAAGTGGGTATCTCGAATGAACGCCTGCGCCTGCTCGTCAAATCTGGCGAGTTGGAGAAGGCTTCTTTCGGTGTTTATATTCTGCCGGATGAGTTTGTCGATAAGATGTATACCGCCCAACTCAGGCGTCCCAAAATCATCTATTCACATGAAACGGCTCTTTATCTGCATGACCTGACCGACCGAGACCCGGTCAGCTACACGGTTACCGTGCCGACGGGGTACAACGCCGTCAAGCTGCGCGAAGACGGCTTCACTGTGTTCACCATCAAGCGTGAACTGCACGATGTCGGCGCTACGGAACTCACCACTATGTTCGGGCATACTGTCGTCGCCTACAGCTTGGAGCGCACCATTTGTGATGTCTTACGCAGCCGAAACCAGATGGATATCGCCGTTGTGACAGACGCAATCAAACGCTATGCGAGGCGCAAAAGCAAGAACCTGAACACGCTTATGAAAATGGCCGAGACGTTCGGCGTAGCGAAACCGCTTAGAAGCTATATGGAGGTACTCCTATGAAGACATCGGCGCAGCTAAAGGCACTCTTCCGCAACCTCTCGAAGAAGTCAAACGTGGAAGCCGAAATACTGCTCCGCAACTTTATGCTGGAGCGGTTCTTGGAGCGCATAGCCGTTTCCGAATACAAACGCAACTTCATCCTGAAGGGCGGTATGCTTATCGCAGCAATGGTCGGCATCGACACGCAAACCACGATGGACATGGATGCCGCCATCAAGGGGCAGACACTTGCCGCGCCGGAGATAACGGCTATCATTGAGAGAATTCTCAGCGCACCGGTCGACGACGGAGTGGAGTTCTCTTCGCGTGGTATTGAGGAAATCAGGGAAGAAGCCGGTTACCGCGTTTCCATCGGGGCTGTCCTTGACAAGACCCGCCAAACCTTGAAAGTTGACATCACGACAGGCGATTTTGTCACACCGAGGGAAATCGAGTACAGCTTCAAGCTGATGTTTGAGGACAGGACAATCAGCATTATGGCGTACAACTTGGAAACCGTTCTGGCTGAGAAATTTGAGACCGTCGTCACACGCGGCGTGGCCAACACCCGCATGAGGGACTTTTACGACATCTATATCCTGACCACCACACAGCAATATGATGCCGATACGTTTAAGGCCGCTCTGGGAAAGACCATTGAAAAGCGCGGCACGTCCGAGCAGATGGCAGACACCGACGACGCTATTGCGATGGCCGCCGAAAGCCCTGTGATGATTGACCTTTGGCAAAAGTACGCCAAGAAATACTCCTACGCCGCCGATGTCACATGGGAAATGGCGATAGGGTCGGTCAAGGCTCTGGCGGCATTGTCAGGCATGGGGGACAAGCCGGAGGCGGTTCAGAAATGACCGCCGCAGACTATAAACACTTGAGCGCGCGAAGCGCAAGAAGGGGTCTTCTCGGGGACGAGCCCACATACGGGACCGATTGCCATAGTCCCCTACGACACACGCAATATCGCAGGGGACTACGCAATCCGCCCGTTTGGGGTAGAACCCCTGAAGTGTCCGTTGGTTTTAAGGTTTTAGTTTTGACCTCTGGATAGACACGTTGCCGTTGCCATTCGTCATAGTTATCGCCGTAAACGTCACCGTAACCGCCGTTGTAGCAGTCACCGTCTAGTAGTCGTAGTCGTCATAGTAGTAATCGTCGTAGTAGTCGTCATAGTCGTAGTAGTCGTAGTAGTCATAATCGTCAAAGCTATCGTAGTACTCGGCGAAATCGTCACCATAGCCGTATTCCTCGGTCAGGTAGTCGTCATAGTAGTAGTATTCGTCATATGGATCGTATTCGCTGTAATAATCGTACCAGTCATCATCGTAGTAATAGTCGTAATCAGTATAGTAGTCATAGTCATACCAATAGTCGTACTCGTCGTAAAAATACCAGTCATATTCGTCATCCCAACCCCAACTCCAATAGTCGTCCGAGTCGCTCCAGTAGTTATAGTCCGGCTCGTAAAAAGCAGGGTCGTAATAATCGCCGGGGTCGCTGTAATAATAGTAAGGCAGATATACCCACTCCGTCACGGGGACATACTCTATTTGCGCGGTCTGCTTGGCGGGGGGCACCTTAGCGTACTTGCTCTCGTATGTTGCCGTTTTGACAGTTTTATCGACATTCTTTGGCGAAAGCACATTCATTGACGCGATAAGGTTCAGAAAAAGCTCGGCCTCGCTCTCCGAAAGATCCTCCGAGAAAATCAATATCATCTCATACAGAGACTGGTTTATGATAGCTTCGGTTATGCTGAGAATGCCGCTTAGGCCATCATCCAGACTAAACTGTACAGTCGAGCGCTTTGCTTTCGCGCCGAACATATAGCCGTCTGTGATTTCTGCCCCGGTAATGCCAAGTGTGCTTTCAATCCTCTCGGGAATAAACTCCACTGTTTTACCAAGGTTTTGCACACCCGGAGTAAGGACGATGCTGCACAAAGCATTGCCGCTCTCCGTGCTTATTGTCAATCCATTGGTTTCTGGCTCTATGACCAAATCGTCATTTACCAAGAATTCCAAAAGCAGAGGCTGATACTGGAATAAGCTGTTGACAATCGGATCGACTTCCGTTGAGCTTGCAACCGCTATTTGGGCTATCTCCGCGCTTTGAGGCGCCGCCTCTGTGTCGTCGCTTGGCTGTGCCTGCGCTGGGTAGGATACCAAGCTATATTCCGGCTGTGCCTGCGCTGGCGAGGATACCACGCTGTATTCCGGCCGTGCCTGCGAGAGCGAGAGCGCCGCGCTGTTTTCCGCCTGTGCCGCACTAACGCCGCATCCTGTCAATAGCAGAGCTACCATTACCATGATAGCAATTAGTCCGTTGAATCGTTTCATTGTGCTCTTTCCCTTCGTGGTTTAATTTTTGTAGATTGAAACTAGTTTAGCAGAACCGGGAACGCAAAAAGGCGAGAGTGTCAAAATTGACTCTCGCCCTGAAAAAGTTCCGGGTTAATGCCCGAGCCGTCCTTTTTCGGAAACGCGTTTACTTTCGTCATTCCTAGGACATGTTTGAAAACTAGATTCCAGCGCGAAATTGTAGCGGTTTCATTCGAAATTTCGCGCTTTTAGGAATTTTCAAACACGCCTTAGGACGTGTCTGAAAACTAGATTCCAACGCAAAATTGCAGCGGTTTCATTCGAAATTTCGCGCTTTTAGGAATTTTCAAACACGCCTTAAATAATCGCACGGCACACTTGACTTATCAAGCGCTTAAGAATATCATGCAAAGGCGGGCGAACACAGTTCGCCCCTGCAAGCGCCGCAGAACAAAGGGGATAATTTATGATTAAGCTGAATCAGCACTATACAATGTCTGTTACGGCTCTCGGCAGTTTTGGTGAAGGCGTTGGACGCGCGGACGCCTCAGGGTTCGCGCTTTTTGTGCGCGGCGCCCTGCCCGGAGACTTGATTGAGACCCGTGTTGTAAAGCTCCATAAAAATTACGGTTACGGGGAATTAATAAAAATAATTGAGCCGTCGCCCTGCCGGGTCACGTCTCCCTGCGGGATTTCAAACCGCTGCGGCGGCTGTGCGCTTATGAGCTTGGATTATTCCGCTGAGCTGCGCTGCAAAACGGAAAAGGTCGCCGCGGCCCTGCGGCGGGTCGGCGGTTTTCGCGATATGTCCGTGCCCGATACCATCGGCATGTCCGAGCCGCTGCGCTATAGGAACAAGGCGTCCTTCCACGTGGTGCCGGACGGCCGCGGCTGCGCCGCCGGGTTCTTTTCCCCTGACAGCCATAGGGTTGTTCCTGTGGACGACTGCCTGGCGCAGCGTCCGGAAGCAGGCCGCGCCCTTAATATTGTAAAGGGATTTATGACGAGCCGCGGCATCACGGCTTATGACCGGGGCCGGAACTTCCGTGAACACGCTCGGTCCGGGCTGGTGAAGCATGTAATGGTGCGCTGCGGGTTTGTGACAGGGGATGTAATGGTCTGCGTCGTGATAAACGGCCGCAGCCTCCCTCACGCGCGCCGGCTTGCCGAGGCGCTGGCGTCTGAAATACCAGGCCTGAAAAGCCTTTGTGTGTCCAAAAATACAGAACGCTCAAGCGTTATTATGGGTAACAGCTACGAAGTGATTTGGGGCGAAAAATTTATAACGGATTTTGTAGAGGACTTGGAGTTTGAAATTTCGCCGCTGTCATTCTTCCAAGTCAATCCAACTCAAACAAAAATCCTGTATGGTCTGGCGCTTGAGTTCGCGCGTCTCAGGCCAGACGGCATGGTAATAGACGCCTATTGCGGGACGGGAACCATTGCCCTGCTAATGGCACGCCGCGTGAAAAAAGTTTACGGTATTGAGCAGTCAACAGAAGCTGTGGAGGACGCCCGACGGAACGCCATACGCAATAAAATTTCAAACGCGGAATTTTTAGAGGGCAGGGCGGAGAGGCTTATTTACGAGTGTACGGAAAAATACGGCGAGCGCCCGGCCGTAATTGTGCTGGACCCGCCGCGCGCTGGGTGCGGCGCGGCCGCGCTTTCGGCGGCGCTGGAGGCCGCTCCGGAAAGAATTGTCTACGTGTCCTGCGACCCCGCCACACTGGCCAGGGATTTGAAAATTTTATGCCAGACGGAAAAGTACCGCCTGGAAAGAATTCAGCCGGTGGACTGTTTCCCGAAAACACCTCATGTGGAGTGCGCGGCAGTGATGTCACGGGTGGAAAGGTAAGCCGTCAAGTTTCTGTTCGCCCGCCGCTCGTTTGGACAAAGTGTTCGTTCGTGAGTATAGCTATACGGTGAACGGGCACAAGTTTCAATGAGACCATATAGCCTTTTTGTATTTTTCGCGTCTTTCGAGGTTGAAGAAAGTTTATTCCAAGTTTGGGAGTCTGTTCTTTCTTTGTTCCTTATAAACCGCGAAAGGCGCGGAAATGCCCTGTAGACTGTAGAGTCGAACTGCACTGTAGAGTCGAACTGCGTTCGCCCTCGTCTGTAATTTGTTTATAAAAATTGTGCCCGTTGCGAGTATATTAATGGCTTATCCCTAAATAAACTCGATTTGTCTAAAAGCGATAAAAGCACATGCAAATTGTAACAAACCCATATAAGTGAAAGCATATTTCTCATAACGCACAAGAATTTTGCGAAAGCGATTTAACCATGAGAAAACTCT
>JAISYE010000002.1 GCA_031297485.1 Clostridiales bacterium | reverse complement strand
TTGTTCTTTAAAATACCGTCGGATACACCACTAGGACGTGTTTGAAAACTTGATTCCGGTAGTCGAGCTTGCTCGACGCAGCGCGAAGCGTCGAGCAAGCTCGACTATCATTGCAGCGGTTTTATTCGAAATCTCGCGCTTTAAGGAGTTTTCTAACACGCCTTAGCACAGTCCGCCCCTAAATATCATCGGAAACTTTAATAAGCATTGTCTGGCCCTGCTCGTACTCGGGCGTGCCCAGCCGCAGCAACAGGCTTTCGGCTAGGCTGTCGCCAAAGGTGAGGCGCTCGATTTTGCCCAGCACTACATATTGGATGTTGTATCTTTTAATAATCGCCCGCATCACATCCAGGTCCGGCGCTGTGTAGAATTCCCATACGTCGCTCCGGCGCGGGTCGAGTATGGCGGCGTTGGAGTTGCGCCACAGGTATTCGTGGTAGTACCAGTTAAACACGGTGGGCAGTCCGGTATTGGCGGAAACCCTGGCGTAGGAGGTATAGGCGTCCCCCGCGGCCTCAATTATGACAGGCTGGCCGGGGATGTTCCGCCTGATATAGGCGATAAGGTCGTAGTCCTCGTCCATTGTGTATATAACCGGGGCGTCTGGTTCGCTTGTTTCGGCGTTAGGGAACTTTTCGGCGTAATCCTTCATATAAATCATGCCGTCCAACCCCTGATACGCGCCGCCGTACCAGCCGCTTATGGCGTAGAAGGGGTATAAGAAGGCGCACAGCAGCAGCATCCCGCCCACGGAATACATCGCCACGGTTTGCGATAAGAACTTTTTACCCCGCTGGGCCGCTACGCGTACAAAAGTATAGCCTGTTGCGATACCAAACATGATAAACGCCTGGAAGGTAAGTTTAAACATGGTGTTTGAACGGGGATGGGACGGGTAAATGTCCTCCACGTAAATCAGCTCGGGAATAATTACAAGCCCGATGGCGCAGATATACAGTATGCAGGTCATAACGTCCGCAGGGTTTACGTTTTCCAAAAATTTAAACAGCCCGAAAGTTTTTTCGGCTAAGGGACGGGGGGGCGCATGCAGAACGGACGCTCCGGCCCCGCCGGACGCTCCGGCCCCGGTCGTAAAGCTTGCGGCGCCGGAGCTTCTGGTTGTTCTAGCGCCGGCAGCGCTGCGCCCGGAGCGGTTCCGACCGCGCGCGCCCTTGGCCGGTCGGGGGCCGGACGCCGGTCGGGGGCCGGACGTCTGTATGGCTCGGGATTCCTCAGGGGACGGAACGCCGGAACCGGCGCGCCGCCTCAGGGCCTGATCGTGCCTGTAGTACATAATCATGACAGCCAGCAGCCCGGCGAAGAACAGCGCCTGATATCCCCACAGCACACCTAGCTGGTACAAACGTGAATGGGTTTGCGCTACTCTTATTTTTGTGCCCATGGAAGTAAACGACATCTGAAAGGGCAGGGTAACAAAATAAGCTAGAACCCCAATAACAGCCGTCTCCCCGGCGGCTGCGGCCAAAGCCCGCAGGCTGTATCCGCCGCCGCGCAGATTGGCGTACAGGAGCATGGCAAAGGCCACTGTAACATAAATGGGATAGTCCCAAAAATTTGTGGCAGGGAACAGCCCTATAAGGAATATTATCAGCCAAAAACCAGGTTTGCCGTATATCCAGGGCGATTCATCCGGGGCCGGAACGTCCGGCGGGGCCGGAACATCAGGCGGGGCAGGGCGGAGGAAGTTTGTCTCTGCTGAGGGGCCTTTTCCGGCGGCCTTTTTCGTCATAATGTCCATGGCCACAGCTATCAGTATGCCCAATACGGTAAGCACGAACAACATGTTAATTACATGGGCGTGAAGGTCGGACACCACAAAGGAATACAGCGGGAACTCGTGTATGGTCTTGTCGTTGGGCACGTCGGGATTATATCCGATATAGCGCGTGGCGTCCGGAAACCAGTAGCGTGTTTCTCCTTTAAACAAAACGCCGTAAATTACAGTGTGCAGGTTGCCGCTGAGCGTTACCAGACCGGCGGCCAGCGTCCCCGCCGCCGCTTTGGCGCGGGCGCCCAGCTTGCGTTCGGGGACGGCGTTATGGTTGTAAATTTCAATCAGCAGCCCGGCAATGGCGTAAACCAGGATAAAGGACATAGCGAACAGGGTCGCCATCAGCAGGTTATAGGTTACGCGGGAATCAATGCCGGACATTCTTGTTAAAAAAGCGGAAAAGTAATGCCCCAAGTAATAGTAGTTTATACCCTCGCCCGCAAACCACATGTCCTTCGGGGGGAAGTAGTCCGCCCGCAGAATAGAGTTAAGGTAGCCGAAATCCATAAATTTTTCAAGCCCGATAATCTGCGGCGCCCTTCCGCGCAGAAAGGCCCAGAACACCAGCAGTCCGAAGAACAGCGCCTCCATATGGGCGGCGTGCCTGAAGAACTCCCTGTCGGGGCAGTTTCCTGCGGCGCCGAAAAATTTGCCGTAGGTCTTGGTGCGCCTGTTAATCCATAGGTTGAACGCCGCGCAAAGCGCTAAACATGAGTAAACGCTCCAGGCGCGGAAAGGCGCTATACGGCAGGACGAAAGCAGCCACTGGATATAGCCGGCTCCGGCCAGCCCCAGGATTTTGGAGAAAACATACCCGCGCCCATGGAATTTGCCGAACACCAGATCAGCCGCAGGCAGCGCCGCCAGCCCCAGAACCAGCATACACAGCCACCATATAATAATATAATAAGCGTCAATGCCCAGCGCAGCGGCGCTTATAAAAAACAGAAGCGCCAGAGGGCCAAGGCTCTTAAATTTTTTCATACAATTTCCTCCGCGGCTCTTTTGCCAAGTGCAAGGGCGTAGTTCTGCCCACGGTCTTCAGGGTAAATCTGCGGCATGCTTGCCAGGTACAGCCCATCTATAGGCGTTTCAAAGGGCAGTCGCAGTTCCGAATAGCGCTTGTATATAACAGGCTGCGTATACCGCGCGCGTGACACAAAACTCGCGGTTATATCGCGCTCGTCAAAGTTAGGGAACATTTTTTTAACATAGGGCAGGAACACCGCCGTAATTTCCGCGTCCGCGCTGTTATAAAGCGGATCGGTCTCGTCCAGGTAGCGGGACAGGTAGACGATATGCGCGCCCTTGTACCCTTCGTCGCGTATCAGGTTCGTATGCTCGATAAATAGCACGAAGGGCGCGTCGTCATCCGCTATTGTCACCCAGTAGTATTTCGATACCGCCTTCTTTAAAAACAGGGTGACACAGATATTGGCCTTGTACTTGATACGGGCTAGTCTATTTTTGTAGTCCGCCGGGAATTCGCACAGCGTGGCAAGTCCCTGGGGCGCTGCGGTAAATAAAGCCTTGTCAAATGTGTAGGCGGTGTTCCGGCCTTCGGGGCCTTTTCCGGTTACGCGCAGCCGAGTCCGCTTTCCGGACGGGGACGGAACGTCCGGTTCCCTGGATATCCCGGTCACCTCCTCACGCGCCATCACGCCGCCATTCCGGAGGATTTCGTCCCGCATGGCCTCGTATAATTTTATAAAGCCCCCGTACAGGTAGCCCAGGCTTTCGCTGTTTATATTTTGGCGGGTGGAGCCGCGCAGTTTGAACTTGTTCCATATCCATACGCCGGACACTGCGTCCGCGTCGCTGTCGAATTTCGCGTACAGCAGCGGGCGCCAAAGTTTTTCGTAAACCCGCGCGCCTGTCCTGGATATAAGCCAGTCCCGCGCGGAGACGTCCTCGAACCGCTTGTAGCTGCTTACTCCCTTGGCCGTCAGTACCGTTAATCCGGTCCTGACGCGGTCTGCAAATGAAATTGCGGGGAAGGTCAGGAGATCGGCGGGGTTTGTAAAGGGATACAGCCGGTCCATATACAAGCCGTTGGACGGCGTAACCCAGGTCAGGCTCCCGCTTAAGCCCAGCTCGTCAATATAGGCGATTATCTCCCTGTCGCTGGTGAAGATGTGGTGGTAAAGATCGTCTATATAGGTCTCCCCTATGGGGCGCGCGGACGCCAGCCCACCGAGTTTGTCTTTTTCGAATACCGTTACGGCGTGACCCTTCTTGGCCAGCTCGTAGCCTGCCGCCAGCCCTGTGGCGCCCGCGCCTATTACCGCTATGTCCATTTTATCAACTCTCCGTATGTTAGTTGTTGTGGGTCTTTCAAAATTTGGGTGGGCAAAAGGTGTAAAAGTGTTCGGCACTTGCTATTTTGCCGTCATACTGCTATTATAACGATGAACCCTAATATGTAATCTATTAGGGTCATCTGGGACCCACCCGGATGTGGATTGAAACGTTGTTATTATGTGGATTGAAACGCCAGTTTATCCGCCTAATCCGGAACGTCTGGTTCCGGATTAGGACGTGCTTGAAAACTAGACTCCAGCGCGAAATTGGAGCGGTTTAATTCGAAATTTCGCGCTTTTAGGAATTTTCAAACCGCCTTAGGCGCGTCTCTGTTTATTCCGCCCTGACCATTTCCGGCGGGACCGCTCCTATTCCTTTGTAACTGAATATAGCCGAGTTCTGTGGGCCTAATGGACACTACATTTTTGTCAATGCCAAAAATTCAAGAGCGTCGCCGCTAAACAAATTCATAATATGTTTCATTATGAAGTCCTCGGCCTGACTGTTTTTATTTTTTTCGCCAACTATACTTGGTTTAAGTTTTTTTTTATGTTTACGACCATGCCTTTCTGAGGCGCCAATGAGACTTGAAAGTATTTCTTTCAAACTTCACATCTATCCCTGATATATACATTTAAGGCACAGGCGAACGCAGTTCGCCCCTACTCACACGGACGCGCTAGATTCCGCTATGCTTTCAATTTCCTTGCGGGTGAGACCAGTTGCCTTCATTATCAGCAAAATGTCCGCGCCGTCCTCAAGAAGATTTTGGGCGACTTGCCGGCGGGTTTGAATTACCGCCTCAAGTTTCTCCTCCTCATACAACCTGGCGACCTTTGTCATCTTTAACCACTCCCTTACTTTGTCAGCATATTCCCTGTCAATAAACTTATCCGTCGCTGTTAAAAGTCCGGCGATTATAAATAGCTGCTGGCGCTCCTCTTTAACTTCTTTCGCCAGTTCCACTGTTTCCCTTACGCGCGACGGACTGCCATTTTTATCTGTCAGGGGCAATATTATAAAGCGCATGGCATCCTCGTCGGTCAGCGGTTCCCCAGCTGCCACCTTGCGCTTTAAATCCTCATACATGGCTTCCCCGTCGAATTGCGACAAAAAAACTTGCTTAACCTTTATGACTATGCTCTCCATATCGTATTGGGCCGGCACGTATTCCACATTCCCTGTGTTAAGTATACCACAATTCAATAGCTTTGGAAATATCGCTTACCAATAACGAAAGATAAAGTTACCAAATTTTTTCGAAAATGCGTTGAGGCGTTCGCATTTCCTGTGAAAAAATTTGACTATTAAATTATTCCGTCATTCCAAATACATTAAAGAACTAAATAACCCCCCGGCGCTTCGCCGAGGGGTTACACTCAATCCAAGTAATCCTTTAATTTCTTGCTTCTGCTGGGGTGCCTTAGCTTTCTCAGCGCCTTCGCCTCTATCTGCCGGATGCGCTCCCGGGTGACGTTAAATTCCTTGCCCACTTCCTCAAGAGTGCGGGCGCGCCCGTCGTCCAGCCCAAACCGCAGCTTCAGCACCTTTTCCTCACGGTCGGTCAGAGTGTCCAGCACGTCGATTAACTGCTCTTTTAGTAACGTAAAGGCGGCGGCCTCCGCCGGGGCGGGTATGTCGTCGTCTGGGATAAAGTCGCCGAGATGGCTGTCCTCCTCTTCGCCGATGGGTGTTTCCAGAGATACGGGTTCCTGCGCTATCTTCATTATTTCGCGCACTTTTTCCACAGGCATCTGCATTTCCTTTGCCAGTTCGTCCGCCAGAGGGTCGCGTCCCAATTCTTGCAGCAACTGACGCGATACGCGTATCAGCTTATTTATCGTCTCCACCATGTGAACGGGTATGCGGATAGTGCGCGCCTGGTCGGCTATGGCGCGGGTTATGGCCTGCCGTATCCACCATGTGGCGTAGGTGCTGAACTTGTAGCCCTTGCGGTAGTCGAATTTCTCCACCGCCTTTATAAGCCCAAGGTTGCCCTCCTGTATAAGGTCTAAAAAAAGCATTCCCCTGCCCACATAGCGCTTGGCGATGCTTACCACAAGGCGCAGGTTCGCTTCCGCCAGCTTCCGCCGCGCATCCTCGCTGCCTTGCTCCATCTGCTTGGCCAGGTCTATTTCTTCCTCCGCGGTCAGTAACGGCACCTTGCCTATCTCTTTAAGGTACATACGCACATGGTCGTCCGTGCTTATCTGCCCCTCTATGGCCGCCAAGTCTATTTCCTTTTCCACTTCTTCCTCAATCTCAATGTTGCCCAGTATGTCAATATTCTGCGCTTCCAATTGCTCGTAAACCTTTTCGATTGTTTCGGGGTCAAGCTCAAAATCACCTAGAAAATCCGTTATTTCTTTATATTCCAAGATGCCTTTCTTCCTTTTACCCAAGGCTATGAGCTCTTTAATCTTGCCAACTAATGCGACGTTTTCCTCGATGGATTTCAAGACCAACCCTTCCCTTCCTGCTTCCGTTTACTATTCTAACCATATGATGCCTTAATATACAGCCCGCTTCGACTCCAACAGCTTTTTTATAGCCTCCGCGTCGGTTTCCGTCCTTATTTTGCCGTCCAGATAGGCTATTTTGACCTTTTTCATAGCGTCGTTTAAGACGCGCTCCGTATTTTCGTCCGCTGCAATCCGTCTATCGCCGGCGCCGCCTTGCGCAAACACTTCCCCTGCCTTTTCCTGCTCCACCACTGTCTCAAAGTGGCTGATAAGCTCGGCGGGTTCGGCGGAACGGCCCTTTTCCGCAAAGGATACCAGCAGATTGTACAGCTTGGCATACACTTCGTCTCCCATTTCCTCCGCCGAAACATACTGGTTTATTTTACGCAGCAGCTTCGTATCTGACGCCATAAGGTTCAAAATTAGTTTTTTGGCTTCCAGCAGTCCTTTTTCCTTTAACTTATTATGTTCTGGACGGACGGATGGGTAAGCCGGGCGGGTGAAATTCAACTTTTTTTCCATACCCGCGTTCGGCAGGGACATGCCCCGCAGTTTCTCGGTTTCGGCCATAATCGCGTCAAAAGCCACGCCCGACGCTTCCGCCGCCGCCCGGGCGTACACGTCCCTCTCAACAGGGCTTTCCGCCTGCGCCAGCAGCTTGGCCGCCTCCGTCGTAAAGCGTATCTTGCCTTCCATGTCGGTTAGATCGTACCGCCGCTTTAAATCTTCCACCTGAAATAATATATGATGCTGCGCGCCGCCTAACAGTTTGCCAAAAGATTCACTGCCGAAACGCTTTATGTATTCGTCCGGATCCTTCGCGTCGCGCACTTGCAATACCTTTACCCGCAAACCGGCTGCCGTAAGCACTGGTATAGCCCGCAGCGCCGCCTTTGTGCCCGCTTCGTCGCTGTCGAACAATATGACGGCGGACTCGGCGTACCTGCGCAGCACTCCTGCATGCTGGGCGTTAAAAGCCGTGCCCAGCGCCGCCACCGTGTTTTGAAATCCGCCTTGGTACAGGCTTATCACGTCCATATAGCCTTCCACCAGTATAATTTCCTTGCTCTTGGCCTGACGCGCGTTTTGTATACCGTAAAGGTTGCGGCTTTTCTCAAACACAGGCGTCTCCGGCGAGTTCATATACTTCGGAACGCTCCTGGCCGCATCCCCGCCTGGGCCGGCGTCCAGCACGCGCCCGCCAAACCCCACTACCCTGCCCCGCACGTCCAATATGGGGAACATAAGCCGCCCGTAAAATTTATCGTTCCAGCCCGCCCGCAGCTTGTCCGGCGTGAACAGCCCTGAAACCTCCAACACGTCCTCCGCCGCGCCGGCTCCGGTCAAATACTTGTGCAGCGCGCCGCGCTTAAGTGGCGCGTAGCCCAGCCCGTGCTTTACCCTGCACTTGCGCGTTATGCCGCGCATGTCCAAGTATCGTACGGCTTCCGCGCCTTCCGGCTCTTGCAGCGCGTCGTAAAAAAAACGCGCCGCAAGTTTGTTCACTTCATAGAGGCCTTCCTTAATCCTGGCGTTTTTATGGGTTTCAGCCGCGCCGCCGGCTTCCGGCAGGCGGTAGTGTATGCGCTCCGCCAAAAACTGCACCGCGTCGGGAAAGCTGAAATTCTCCTTACGCATTAAAAAACTGTATATATTCCCCGTGGCGCCGCAGCCAAAGCAATAAAACGTCTGCCGGTCAACGCTAACGGAGAAGGAAGGCGACTTTTCGGCATGAAACGGACATAGACCAAAGTAATAAGCGCCGTGTTGCTTTAATTGCACATACGCCGACACGACATCCATAATGTCGTTGCCAAGGCGTATGTCCTCTATAACTTCAGGAGAATAAAACATACGCCTCACTCTTTTCTTTACTTACAAGATTATATTCGACAAGAAAAATACAAATCCTTTTTTTTAAAGAACCAGATAATTTAACCGTCTTCCCTCACAATCTGTGACATATAAAGCTGATAATACAGGCCGCGTTTTTCCATCAGCTCCTTATGGCTCCCCATTTCGGCAATGCCGCCGTCCGCGATGTACAAAATGCGGGTGCAGTTCTTAATAGTAGAAAGCCTGTGTGCCACAATAAAGGACGTGCGGCCTCGGAGCATCCGCGCGATGCCCTCCTGCACCAGCATCTCTGTGTTTGTGTCAATGGAGGACGTGGCCTCATCCAAGATTAATATCCTCGGGTCGGCGAGCATGGTGCGGGCGAAGGAAAGCAGCTGCTTCTGCCCGGAGGACAGCCCCTCGCCCCGCTCCGAAATCTGCGTGATGTACCCTTCGGGCAGGGCCGCGATAAAGGAATCGGCGTACACCGCCTTCGCGGACGCGACGCATTCCTCGTCTGTGGCGTCCAGCCTGCCGTAGCGGATATTGCTCATGTAGGAGCCGGAAAACACAAAGGTATCCTGCAGCATTATGCCCATCTGGCGGCGCAGGGAATTCAGCGTCACTTCTGAAATATCCTGGCCGTCCACGCGGATGCTGCCGCTGTTTAAATCATAGAACCGGGACAGCAGGCTTATTATGGTAGACTTGCCCGCTCCGGTAGGCCCCACAAGGGCGATGCTCTCGCCCGGCTCCACAGTGAAGGAGACGTCCTTAAGCACCGGCCTGCCGGGCTCGTATTCGAATATAACGCGGTCAAACTCCACCCTGCCAGATATCGCGCCCAATTCCGCGGCGCCGGGTTTGTCTCGGATAGTGACAGGCTCGTCAAGCACCTGGAATATACGCTCCAGATAGGCCACGGTTGATATAAGGCTGTTATAGATGTTGCCAAGGTTCTGTATAGGACCCCAAAACCGTCCGGCATAGGCCGCCATGGCGATTACCGTGCCCACGGAGACCGTATCCCTGTAGAGATACACAGCCGCGGTGTAAATAGCCGCGGTGACCAGCGACTGCAGCAGCGAGGTAACGGGCCACATGCCATGAATTAAGTAAATAGCCTTCATCCAGGCGCGGCGGGTGTCTGTCAGCAGGCTGTTGAAAATCTCCCCGTTATAACCTTGCCGCGCGAAAGCCTGGGTTACGCGCACGCCGTTAATATTTTCGGCAAGGTAGGCGGTGGTGTTGGACTGCTTGTTGGAAAGCCTCTGCCAGGAACGGCGCTGTATAGGCTTTGTAATAAACACGTAAACGGCGAAAACCGGCAGCCCCGCCAAAATTACAACCGCCAGCCGCGGGCTGACTATGAACATGTACACAGTGATGAACACCAGGCTTATAAGCTCCAGCAGGCTGTTCACCATGCCGTTTGACAAAAAATCCGCCACAGAATTCACGTAGTTGACCACACGGACAAGAATTTTCCCATGGGGCCTGGAGTCATAGTAGTCAAAGGAAAGGTTTTGCAAGTGAGTAAAAAGCCCCTTGCGGATATCCGTAATAACGGATTGGCCTGTAAGCGTGTTGTATCGGGAGCGCGTGCGGTTGCACAGGACAATTATAATGAGCAGGCAGGCGAACCCTAGGCTGTAAGCCACAAGCAGACTGATCTTCCTGCCGGGGATAAGGTCGTCTATAACAAACTGGATAAACATAGGCGTCAAAAGCCCCAGCACAATGGATATGACTGCGCATGTAAAGGAGATTAACAGGTTCTTTTTATAAGGAACCACATAGGCCAGCCCGCGCTTAAGCTGCTTAAAACTAAAAGGCGCGTCCAGTTCCTCGTCAACATTGTACTTATTACGAGCCACTGGGCTCACCTCCTTCCGCAGACCCCGCAATGGCACTGCCGGAGACTCCGTCCCCGTCCGCAGGCCCGGAAGTTCCGGCCCCGGGCGTCCCGTCCAAAATCTGCCCCTGCTGAAGGGCGCAGGTCTTGGCGTAATACCCGCCCAAGGCCACCAATTCCGCGTGGCTGCCGCTCTCGGATATACGGCCGTCCTCAATGACGTAAATTTTATCGGCATGGGCAATGGAGGATATCCGCTGGGCGATTATTATTGTGGTCGCCTTGGGTCCGTCCCGCAGTTTTTTGTATATAGCGCGCTCGGTTTCCATATCCACGGCTGATGTGGTGTCGTCAAATATGCGCACCGGCGCTTCCATCGCCAAGGCCCGCGCCAGGGATATCCGCTGCCGCTGGCCGCCGGACAGCCCGACGCCGCGCTCGCCCACAATCGTGTCGTAGCCTTCGGGCATCTTGCTTATAAATTCGTCGGCGTCCGCTATGTCCGCGGACTTGTAAATGATATCCATGTCCGCGTCCGGCACCCCGTAGGCTATGTTGCTCTCCACTGTGTCGGAGAATAAAAACACGTCCCACATAGTTATGGCTATGTTGCGCCGCAAGGTCTGCAAGCCGTAATCCCTGACGCTTACGCCGTCCAGCTTCACCTCGCCCTCGGCAGGGTCCAGAAACCGCGCGATAAGGTTCACCAGAGACGTTTTGCCGCTGCCGGTGGGGCCGATTATCCCAATTGTCTGGCCGGCTTTAATATCCATGTTTATGTTGTGCAGCACAGTATTAAAACCATATTTTAAATACACGCCGGAAAGGATAATGTTACCGGCGACTTTATCCGGCACATAGGGGTTTTCCGGCGACACAAGGCTGTTGCGGCTGTTGCAAAGTTCCATGACCTTTTCCGCGGAAGCGAAAAACCGCTGCGTATCGTTCACTACCGGCCCGATGGAGTTCATAGGCTCGTTAAGCGCCCAGGAAAGGCTTAAAAATATATTAAGCTCCCCGATTGTTATATTGCCCGTTATAACCATTATGCCGCCGGCCAGCAGGTTTACCACCGTAAGCATCTGGGCGACAGACTCTATCATCGGGCCGTACTTAAGCCAAATGGCGTTGGCCCGGACATTCTTTTCTTTGTATGCCAAGTTGGCTTCGCTGAATTTTTCTATTTCAAACTCCTCACGTGTAAAGGCTTTGACGACGCGATTGCCGCCGATGTTCTCCTGCACCACTGTGTTAAGCTCCGAGAGTTTCTCCCGCGCCTCGCCGTATGCCGGGCGGATTCTTTTCGCCAGTTTAGAGGAAAAAATCAGAGTAAACGGCGTAAGAGCGAACAGGCAAAGGGCGTAAACAGCGTTAATGGACATAAATACAGCCAATACAAATGTTACCATTACAAAACATTCCAGCCACCGCGGGAACACCCAGCAGATAAAATGGCGGATGATGTCCACGTCGGCCGTATTCTTGGCGATTAAGTCCCCCGAACGGTTACGCCGGAAAAATGTAGGGGACTGCTGCATAATCCGCGTGAAAAGCTCCCGCTTCAGCTTAAACACCACGGACTGGGAGGCCTGCTCGCACAATATGCTGATAAAGTACCGCAGCACCATGAACACTATACCGCAAAGCATCGCGCGCCCCAGCAGCGGGAAAAACTGGTCATACTGACCGCCCGTCAGCACATCGTCAATAATCTTTTGAAAAAACCTTGGGCCTAGCGTCATTACATACGTACTGACGCACACGCACACCAGCGCCAGCACTGTCTTGTACTTCCCGCGCCCCAGCCAGCCGAAGGCCCACTTGATTGACGCCATAAAGTTATCGTCTCCCTTGATTTCAAAATGATTTTGCCCCATGAGGAAAACCACTTATTTTCCTCATGGGGCAAATAATATCAATTTACCGGCGCAAATGCAATATGTTTAACGCGGGATTTGGCTTTTCTGTGAAAACGGATTGTTTATTTTCTTGATAGGCGGCTAAAGATATTGGTAAAAAATAGTGGGCATATTTCGCACATGAGGCTTATGTGCGAAATAAGGCCCTCAGCCCCTGTGCTAGAGCCACTTTGTTTTTCTCTGCTTTTGAGTTGACCAGAATTTTGACCACAATTCCGGCTGGATTACACATTGGCAAGTGCTTTCTTTCCCGCTTTCCGCGCGGCATTCAGCCTTTAAATTTGACCAGAATTTTTTGACCAGAAATTGTTTTTATCGTCCCACAGCCCGCCCCCGACATAAAAAGCACCGCGCTGAAATCTTGATTGAGAGCGGGTTTCCGCTATAGGGCTTATAATAAAAAAATTTTTTTCAAAAAGGTGTTAAGTAAAAAAGGGCAATACCCGATAATATAGGTGTAAAAAGAAATGAGCCTAGCAAGCGGGTTCAGCGATTGTTTGTTTTTTGATACAGGCATTTCGCACATAAGCCTCATGTGCGAAATTCGCTGCTGTTTTTTGCCAATTTCTTTTTAATATCTTCCAGCAATACCCGCCGGAACAGGCAAAATCATTTTGCGGTTTTCCGGCAGGCTGGGATAAACGGACATCCCGGCCCATCAGAAAGGAGAAGGATTATGCTGTATTTAACCTTAGTGGAAGGTGATTACGCGGTCATAAACGGCAACGTCAAGGTTCTTGTGGAGCGTATCGACGGAAAGGACCGGGTGTTTATAGGCATCGACGCGCCGAAAGACGTGCCGGTCATACGAAGCCAGATTTATGAGCGTGAAATCGCGGAACAGGCCGCCTTAACAGGGGATAAAGCCCTGGCGAAAATCAGCGCCGGGCTGGAGAAAGAACGGATGGAACGCAGGCGCAGGTACAACCAGCGGCAGAACAGCCGCGCGGAATATGAACGGCGTATCGCGGCGGGTGAAATCCGTCCGTTTGACAGCCATGTTTCTAAGCGGGCGGCGGCGGACGTTGAGATGGCGGAGCGTTCCAAGTCCAAACTGGAACAAGCCGCCAGTGAGTAAAGCGTCGAGCAAGCTCGACTATCTTATGCCGCCGCAGGCATGACGCTTATGAAAGGCACGTTAAAATCGGTAACTATGGTTCATACGAATTACGGTCATATCTACCCCTAGGCTTCCTTTTAAAGGAATGGATTGATTGAGCTTCGCATAAACCGTGTTGCATAAATGCGCCTAAATCTAACAATGGCGCGCCCGCTGAAATGGAATGAAGCGGGTGAAAAGAATCCAGGAGGGATTTGTTATGAGTAATATGGTAGTACAGACTAATGTTCTGGCGT
>JAISYE010000001.1 GCA_031297485.1 Clostridiales bacterium | reverse complement strand
CCGTCCGCCATACTGGCCGCCAAGTTCGCCGCCGCCATTATGCCTTCGCCTTTAAGGGCGGAAATTTCCACCACCTTGCACCCCAGCGCTTTTGACAAGTTTACCGTGTTTATTTTGTCGCCGCGCTTACGCACAATGTCCATCATATTGACCGCCACCACGACCGGTATGCCCAACTCTGTCAGCTGTGTTGTCAGGTACAGGTTGCGTTCCAGGTTGGTGCCGTCAACTATATTGAGAATGGCGTCCGGCCGTTCGTCAATTAAATAGTTGCGCGCCACCACTTCCTCCAACGTATAGGGCGACAATGAGTATATGCCGGGTAAATCTATTATATCAACGTCCCGGTTGTTACGCAGTTTCCCTTCCTTTTTTTCCACCGTAACCCCGGGCCAGTTCCCCACGAATTGGTTGGAACCGGTCAGACCGTTAAACAATGTGGTCTTGCCGCTGTTGGGGTTGCCAGCCAACGCAACTTTAACCGACATTTACATCGCCTCCATCCTTTTCCGCCGGCTCTACTACTATCATTCCCGCGTCAGCCTTCCGGAGAGACAGTTCGTAGCCCCTTACCGTTACCTCTATGGGGTCCCCCAGCGGCGCCACCTTGCGTACAAAGACCTCCACGCCCTTTGTCAGCCCCATATCCATTATCCGCCGCTTTACCGTTCCGCTGCCGCTCAGCTTTACTACCCTGACTGTACTGCCGCACTTTATTTCTTTTAACGTTGACATCTCTGTCCTCCCTATACTATTATGCTCCTGGCCATTTCACGGCTTATTGCCACCCGTGACTCCTTAATGCTGACTATCATATTGCCCGATATCTCCGTTATAACCGTTACAAAGCCGCCCGGCACGAAGCCGAGGTTCTCTAAAAACTGCCGCGTTTCCGTTTTGCCGCCGACTTTTTTTATGGAGTTCCGTTCGCCCGCTTTCGCCATTGTAAGAGGCATATCATCGCACCACCCTTCGTTTTCTTTTGAATAGCCTAACCCAGCTCGACGCATTAGCAGCGGCTAACCCTTGAGCTGAGTAAGGTTAGCTATAGCTAACCCTTACTCTAAAATATCATAACGCGGCGATGATGTCAATGAATATTTGAATATTTTTATGTTTTTTGTCACGGTTGTTTTTTCCTTGGCCACGTCACAAAAACGGGTGATGGGCCAAATGGGTTTATAGCAATTTGTGACACCGCATAAATTAAGGGACTTTAATTATACTAAGGCGCGAAAAGAAATGCGCTTTTCACGCCGGTTGTTGGTTGCTCACACACGAAAACACTGAAAGATTTTTAGAAGATGTTTTCGTGTGTGAGTATAATCCATCAACGCGTTTAGGATGTGTTTGAAAACTGGATTCCAACGCGAAATTGCAGCGGTTTTATTCGAAATTTCGCGCTTTGAGGAGTTTTCAAACACGCCTTAGCCCGCCACCCGATATTGGAAATGGATTTTCGCAGGGGCGGATGGCAACCCGCCCGTTGGTTTTCGGGACGATTGCCATCATCCCCTACGATATTTGGTGGTGGGCCAAATGGGGTGATGACAATTTGTGACACCGCATAAATTAAGGGAGTTCAATTAGGGCTTATCCCTGAATAAAGCAGAATGGCTTAAATACTGGATTTTCTAAAATGCAGAAATGGCGCAAAATCAGCATTTTTACCTATTAAGGGATAGGCTCTTAATCCATCAACGCGTTTAGCCCACCACCGAATTTTTATAAAGAACAAACGTTTCACTCAATATTTTTTGCCATCGCTTCCAGTTTTTTTCGTTTGTGATCCTCATGGGAATGGGCGTAGCGTTTCATTGTAACCACAGGCGAAGCGTGGCCCATAACCTCGCTGATGGTCTTTATGTCCACCTCGTTCTCCAGCGCCCGCACCACGAAAGTATGCCGCATGGCGTGGAAATTTACATCCCGTATGCCCGCCTTGGCCAGCAGCTTCTTGAAACGGTTCTGCAAAGTGCGCGGCTCCAGGGGATCGCCGTTGCAGGAAACGATGAACATGCTCCTGGCCTCCGACCTATGCTTCCGCAATAACGAGACAAGCGCGGAAGGCAGCGGGATGCTTCTGACGGAGGACTCTGTCTTGGGCGCGAGGAATACAAGCTGCGTCCTGGGCGCGCCGGGTTCCGGCTTGGCCACGCGTATTCGCTGCACGGTCCGGCGGATGTAGAGCATACCGGTTTCAAAATCCACGTCCTCCCATTTTAAACCGCACATCTCACCGATGCGGAGGGCCGTGTACAGGCAAAGCAGCGTGCTGACATAATCGTCCGCACCGGATTCCCTGGCCGCTGTTTCTAATAATTGCTGCTCCTGGGCCGACAGGAACTTGACGTCGGCCTTGCGGTATTTGGGGAACACCACGTCCAGCGCCTCTTGGGGGCAGGCATATTCCAGCCCTGTTTTCATGAACGAAAATATGGAACGCGCGGCGCCGACGGACAGCCCCCTGTCCAACAGCGCGTCCACAAAGCCCTGGGCATGCTGCAGCGTAAGCCGGTCACACCGCACAGTGCCCAGCAGAGGCTCGATATGCTGTTCCAGATACCCGCGGTATGTAGCCTGAGTGGAAAGTTTGCTGGAGTTTTCCCGCGCTTTCATGTAGGCCCGCAAAGTCTCGCTTACTGTTTTTGGCCTGACGGGGCGTACGCTTTCCATGTCCTTTAGAGCGGCCCGCATTTTTTCGCCGGCTTCGGCCTGGGTCTTGCCGTAAACCGAGCGGTACCGTTTACTGCCGTCCCCTTTGTTGCCGGCGGCGAACCGCGCTTCGTAACGTCCGTCCCCGCGCCGGTAGATGCCTTTTTTCTTGTTTTCCATACAACTTCCTCCTATGAATTTGACCGCATTTTTTGACAAGAACATGAATTTATTCTTTCATACCCTGCCATCGGCGTAAAACGCGTCACGGCAAAACCTTGAATTTGCGCGGGTTTCCGATAGGCTTGTACCTAAAAGCCAAATAAAGCGCCCGAAAATAAAACAGGCGGAGGAGAATAGTTCCGCCGCCTGTTTCTGGTCTTGTATCTTGTATTTAGGAATTAGGAAGGGTATAAGGATTCTTTCAAAATTTGGCTGGTACGCGGAGTTGCTTGGCTCTTGTTATTTTGCCGCTATCCTGTTACTATAAATAGTGTGCCTATTCAGAGGTGCAAGGTTTGTGCCCATGAACGAATACGCTGTGTTCTTTAATGAGCTCGCGCGAAGCGCAAGAAGGGGTCCGAGTCCCCAGCGGGGTTTGGGGCGGAGTCCCAAGGTTTTAAGGTTTTGACCTATGAATAGACCCTAAATATTAGAACCGAACCGCTTAAAACCACAGCACCTATTGCCACAGCAGGGCAAAGAATATATAATATCCACATCAGTATAATCAGAAAAGGAGAATTAGTTATGCTTTACTCATCAGAAGTTGAAAAAATGACATGTGTGGCCAAAGGGCCTGACCATGGGCCGGCGCCTATTCCCCAGGAAGGCAAATGGGTGCAGGCGAAAGAGGTCCGCGACATACATGGCCTTACCCACGGGGTTGGCTGGTGCGCGCCGCAGCAAGGCGGCTGTAAACTTACTTTAAACGTAAAAGACGGCGTTATACACGAGGCCCTTATTGAAACAGTGGGCTGCTCCGGCATGACGCATTCGGCGGCAATGGCGGCGGAAATTTTAATCGGCAAGACGATACTGGAGGCGCTTAACACAGACCTTGTATGCGACGCCATAAACGTGGCCATGCGCGAATTGTTTTTGCAGATTGTCTACGGCCGGACGCAGACCGCGTTTTCCGAAGGCGGGCTGCCAATCGGCGCTGGTTTGGAGGACCTGGGCAAGGGCTTGCGAAGCCAAGTCGGCACAATGTACGCGACCCTCGAAAAAGGTCCGCGCTACCTGGAGCTTGCGGAAGGGTACGTTACGCGCAACGCGCTGGACGCGGACAATCAGATAATCGGCTACGAATTTGTCCATCTCGGCAGAATGATGGAAATGATTAAGAAGGGCACAGACCCGCGCGAGGCGCTGGAAAAGGCTACAAGCCACTACGGCAGGTTTGACGAGGCCGTTAAATATATCGACCCGCGGCATGAATAGAGGCCTGCAGAGAACCCGACGAACAAGCTAACCAACAGACAGTTCACCCTTAGAACTTGTCCGTTGGGCGCGAAAACGGACCGCCGTTTCCGCCGCGTTCTTTGCGGCGAAATGGCTGCAATAGTTAATAATATAAAAGGAGAACAAACAGAATGATTACATTTGAGAGCTATGAAAGAAGAATAGACCAAGTGCAGGCTGCGCTTGACAAAAACGGGATAGCCTCGCTGGATGAAGCGCAAAAGATTTGCGAGGACAAGGGTATCAACGTATACGATATTGTTAAAAAAATTCAGCCCATAGCGTTTGAAAACGTCTGCTGGGCGTATACGGTGGGTGCGGCCTTCGCTATTAAGCGCGGCGCGAAAAAGGCAGCGGACGCCGCCGAAATTATCGGCGAAGGGTTACAGGCGTTCTGCATCCCCGGCTCGGTGGCGGACGACAGGAAAGTCGGCCTTGGGCACGGCAACCTGGCTGCGATGCTTTTGCGCGAGGACACTAAGTGCTTCGCCTTCCTGGCCGGGCACGAATCCTTCGCCGCGGCCGAGGGCGCCATTGGAATCGCTCAAAGCGCGAACAAGGTTCGCAAGGTGCCCTTGCAGGTTATTCTTAACGGCCTTGGCAAGGACGCCGCGCAGATTATTTCACGCGTAAACGGCTTTACCTATGTTAAGACGCAATTTGACTACTTAACAGGCGAGTTGCGCGTTACCCGGGAAATCCCTTACTCCGGCGGCCCCCGCGCCAAGGTCCGCTGTTACGGCGCGGACGATGTCCGCGAAGGCGTCGCGATTATGCATCTTGAAAAAGTAGACGTATCCATTACGGGCAACTCCACTAATCCGACACGTTTCCAGCACCCTGTAGCCGGAACCTACAAGAAGGAATGTGTCGAAATTGGCAAAAAGTATTTCTCGGTAGCGTCCGGCGGCGGCACTGGCCGCACGCTTCACCCTGATAATATGGCCGCGGGGCCCGCGTCCTACGGCATGACCGACACTATGGGCCGCATGCATTCTGACGCGCAGTTTGCCGGCTCGTCCTCGGTGCCCGCTCACGTGGAAATGATGGGCTTCCTCGGCATGGGCAACAACCCCATGGTCGGCGCCAGCGTTTCCGTTGCCGTGGCTGTTGAAGAACAGACAGCCGCCGCGGACATTGCTTAGGACGTTTTGAAAACTAGATTCCAGCGCGAAATTACGGCGGTTTTATTCGAAATTTCGCGCTTTAAGGAATTTTCAAACACGCCTTAGTCAGACAAAAGACACCGGCATTAATAGCAAAACGAAGAGACGTGATGCCTTAATATATGAAGGGCTTTATTGACAGATATAATTTCCCGACGATAATTGGAATACTTGCGAACGTTTTCATAACGCTAAGCGTGTCCCTGACAATAATTAAATGGCAGACGCGGGAACTGATTGCCTGCCAGACGGAAATAAAACAGTATCAAGAACGGATGGAACTGACAGAAAAGATTTTAACCGAGTCCGAAAAAAACAGAAGCGAATTTAACAAACCTGATAAGGAATACGAACCAAAAGACAAGCTGGCGGTTGTGGACCTGATAATGCAGAAATACGGCCTGACTGTGCTTAATTTTGAAACCGTTTCAATTAACGAATTGCCGGCTAATCCGGACATAGCCGGCATTTTAACGGTCATGGCCATTAATTATACCTGCGGCGGCTCTTACTTGAACCTGGTTGACTGTATGGACGAACTGTCGCGGGTTAATTTTTCGGATGGTACCCTGTGCCTTGTGGAAAGCGCGAGTCTTGAAAAAAACGAACCGCCTGACGAGTCACAGGCGAAAATAACCCTTTTACTTAGCTACTACTCATAATCTAGCGGTGTATCCGGCGATATTTTAAATGAAAATAAATGCTTTGGGCTGATATTCGAGCTTGCTCGACGCGGCAGTTGCAGCCGTAAATGCCGCGGAACCGCAGGCGAACCAAGGGACAGTTTACCATTAGGTTCGCCCCTACTATGATTTATAAGCGGATACGCCACTAATATTGGTAGGGTTATATACTCACACACGAAAACATCTTCTAAAAATCTTTCAGTGTTTTCGTGTGTGAGCAACCAACAACCGGCGTGAAAAGTGCATTTCTTTTCGCGCCTTAGTATAACAAAACAGGAGGTAACTAAAAATGAAAAGCGCGGTAGCCATAAGCTATGAACTGGACGACATGGGCGATGCGGCGGCCGAACTTGCCGCGACAATAAAGGAGAACCTGCAATTTTTGAAGAATTCCGTGGGCATTTTTTTCTGTGACGCGGACACGGACGGCGCGGAACTGACAGCCGCGCTTAAGGCGGAACTGGGCATAGAAATCGCTGGGATGACGACCTTGGCGGCGCTGGATTCAAACGGACGCCACGAGGCGGCGATAGTGCTGAATGTTATGACCGCGGACGACTGCGAGTTCAGCGCGGTGGTTTCCGAAACCCTGGCGGAAGGCGACTGCAGCGCTAAAATAACAGAGGCGTACCAACGCGCGTCGGTATGCCATCCGGAAGAAACGCCGACTATGGCCTTCGCCTTTTGCCCCTATGGTATGCCCTTTTCAGGGGACCAGTACCCCAACGTGCTTTCGGCGGCGGCGGGGAATGCGCCGATAATTGGCGGCATTGCTTCTGACGATTATGAGTACGACCGCGCGCGGGTCTTTTTATCCGGCAGGGAATACAACGACGCAATGGTGCTGGTGTGCGTATGGGGCAATGCTAAACCCGCGTTTTCTATCCGGCATGTGACGTCCCGGTTTGCGGAGCGTATCCGACGGGTTGTAAGCGCGGAAAATAATATAGTCTACAAGGTCGGCGACGAAACTTTTATAAAGTACCTCCAAAGTTTCGGGCTTAAGACCGATGTTGACGACCCCCTGCTGGCCTTTAATTCGTACCCCATGATGCTGACCCGTGAGGGCGGCGATGAAACTCCGCTTATGCGCCATATTTCCGGGCTTAACCAGGAGGACGGCTCCGGCGCCTTCTTTGGCGACGTGCCTACAGGCACGCTGGCGAATATCTGCCTGGTCAACAAGGACGACATTACGGCCGCCTGCCGCGAATCTATGGCCGCGCTGATTAACCAGCGGGAGGGCACTTCTTACGAATATTCGACGGTGTTTTGCATAACTTGCTGCGGACGCGCCATGATCCTCGGTTACGACGCTGACGCCGAGGGCGACATCTTGGCGCAAATGCTGCCAAAGGGTATGACCTTAGCGGGAGCCTACTGCCTGGGGGAGATCTGCCCCGCCCTGTATAAGGACGGTAAGGCGTCGAACAGGTTCCACAACTGTTCCATAACAATGTGTATGATTTAACATAAAACATAGACTGCGTCGAGCAAGCTCGGCTATCGCGAGGTGAGGCAATGCCGCCCGAATCAATTGAAAAGGAATACAACAGGTTGCAGCGGCAATATAAGAAATTGGAGCGGGACTATCGCGCGCTGTCTATCATGCATGAGCAGTCGGAGCGGTTACGCAATGTGAACGAGGCCGCAAAGGAACTATCCAATTTTTATAATAAACTTCTGCTCAAAAATACGCCCTGCATAACCTTTATGCTGGATGAGAATATGTGGTTCGTATTGGGCAGTGATACTACAGTATCTTTTCTTGGCCGCGGCGAAATGCGAGAAATGGTTGGGATACCCTTTACAGAGCTGTTCGCCGGGATTATGCCGGATGCTTGGATAACCGACATGTACGAAAAATGCCGGAACGCTGAAAAGGTCAAAACCGACATGCGCTACGAGGAAAGCTTACAGCTTATTGACGGACGGGAGGTAGTGTTTCAGACTACTATAACGCCGGCGGAGGAAGAGGACGGCACACACCGCGGGGCAGTGGTCGTGTTAAACGACGTTACGGCCCTTTCCCAGGCAAAGGAAGCGGCCTTGCGGGCCAGCCACGCCAAGAGCGACTTCCTTTCCAACATGAGCCACGAAATGCGCACGCCCATGAACGCCATAATAGGCATGACGACTATTGCGCGTTCCTCCGCGGACGTGGAAAAAAAGAACTATTGCCTGGACAAGATAGAGGATGCTTCCGCGCATTTGCTGAATGTCATAAACGATATACTGGACATGTCCAAAATCGAGGCCAATAAATTTGAACTGTCGCCTGTAGAATTTGTGTTTGAAAAAATGCTGCAGCGCGTTGTGAATGTTATTAATTTTCGTGTGGAGGAAAAAAACCAGAACTTTCATGTGCGGGTTGACGAAAATATTCCTCCTGTCCTTATTGGGGACGACCAGCGTATTGCCCAGGTAATAGCCAACCTGCTTTCCAACGCCGTAAAATTTACGCCGGAAAACGGCTCGGTTTTTTTGGACACGCGCCTGGAAGCGGAACACGCGGACGAATGCGTGATACAAATAAAAGTGACGGACACTGGCATAGGCATAAGCCCGGAGCAGCAGGAACGGTTGTTTCACTCCTTCGAGCAGGCTGAAAGCAGCACCTCGCGGAAATTTGGCGGTACTGGCCTTGGCTTGTCTATATCCAAGCGAATAGTGGAAATGATGGACGGCCGTGTGTGGGTGGAATCGGAACTGGGCAAGGGCGCTGTTTTCACCTTTGTGGTAAAATTGAAACGCGGTCAGGATAAACAGCAGCGCAGCGTGTTAAGTCCCAGCGTAAAATGGGCGGACGTGCGTATATTGACGGTGGGGAACGCGCCGGAAGTGCGCGAGTATTTTGTCAACATGGCCAACCAGTACGGCGTGGTGTGCGATACCGTGAAAAGCGGAGAGGACGCCTTGAAGTATATAATGAAGAAAGGCCCCTACAATATCTATTTTATTGATTTAAAAATGCCAGGCATGGGCGGAATTGAGCTTGCCATGCGGATAAAGCGCCGCGGCGACAATCGTTCGATGGTAATAATGATGGCCGGAGTGGAATGGAGCTCTATAGAGGAAGAAGCGCGCGCGGCTGGGGTGGACAGGTTTTTGCCGAAGCCGCTGCTGCCCTCCGCGATAGTGGATAACGTAAACGAATGTCTGGGCGCCGGGAAGGTTTTTAAGGACGACCCTGAGGAAGAAGCGGACAATTTTGCGGGGCACAGCGTCTTAATCGCGGAGGATGTGGAAATAAACCGGGAGATAGTCATGGCCCTGCTGGAACCGACTCTTATAGAAATCGACTGGGCGGAAAACGGCGCGGAGGCGGTGCGGATGTTTACGGCGGCGCCTGAAAAATACGACATGATTTTTATGGATGTACAAATGCCGGAAATGGACGGCTACGAAGCCACGCGCCGGATACGGGCGCTGGATGTTCCCAAGGCGGCAAGCGTACCCATTGTGGCAATGACCGCGAACGTATTCCGCGAGGACATCGAAAAATGCATGGCTGCCGGTATGGACAGCCACGTAGGCAAGCCGATTGTTTTGGAAGAGGTGCTTATACGGCTGCGGAAGTACGTTGGGACAAATAAGAAGAAGGCGTGAGCTGCTATGGTTTTTAATATAAAAGAGCTTCGGAATTTTCGCCGCAAAAAACGCGGCGAAAACGGCGCTTCGCGCCCAACGGACAAGTCACCGTCAGCTTGTTCGTCGGGTTCTCTGTTGATTTACTTAGGCGTGGCAATCCTTTCTTTGATGTTTCTTTTTATAGGCAACAAGGTTGCGTCCGGGGAACTGCGGCTGTTTGATAACGGCGAAGTGGAGATTTTAGAGGCCCGTGTGCTGGAACTGACAGACAGGGTGCAAGACGAGTATCAGATGAGCGACGGGACGCTTGTAATTAACGTTGACATTTACTTTACCGCGCTTATAACCAGAGGCCAGCGCAAGGGCGCAACAGCGGAGGCTGTCCAAACCTTAAGCTCGTATTTCCAGGTGAATTCCAAGGAGATAGCCCAGGGTGACAACGTACTCATTATGCTTAACCAGGGTGAGTGGATGTTTCTTGACTACGTGCGCATTTACAAGATAACGTGGCTGGGCGCGCTGTTTGTCGCGGCGCTGATTATCTTCGGGCGCATAAAGGGTTTTAACGCTATATTCGCTCTTGGCCTGACCTGCGCGGCTATTTTTATGATTTTTATTCCCTCTGTCTTTACAGGCAGGAATATTTACGCCTCGGCGATTATCGTGTGCGTATACGCGATTCTTTCGACCATTTTCATTGTCAGCGGAATAAACGGAAAGTCGCTGGCGGCAGTGCTGGGGTGTCTGTTCGGCACAGCCGCCACCGGCGTTATCGCCGTTGTAATGGACAAAATTTTGAATCTAACCGGCGTGGTGGATCAGGAAACCTCGTTCCTGCTGTTTTTGGACGTGGATAAGCCTATTGATTTGCGCGCGGTAATTTTCGCCGCCATAATCATCGGCGCGGTGGGCGCTATAATGGACGTTGCCATGTCTATATCCTCATCGCTCTGGGAGGTGCATAAAAAGGCGCGGGATATTTCCTTCGCGGGGCTGTGGGAGTCTGGCATTAATATAGGCAGGGACATTATGGGGACTATGGCTAACACCCTTATACTGGCGTACATAAGCGGGGCGCTGGCTGTGGTGCTGCTGCTGGCCGCCAATTCCTACTCGTTTACCGAGCTTGTTAACCAGGAAATGATAATTGTGGAGCTGTTACAGATGTTTGCCTCTAGTCTGGGGATTTTACTGACTATTCCGTTTACCTCGCTCATGTGTTCCGCCCTGTATCTGAAACGCGGGCTTAAGACACAGGCAGAGTGAAT